>JAJSZO010000035.1 GCA_030262795.1 Deltaproteobacteria bacterium
TCTCAATGGAGGAATCAGGTTTTCTTGGCTGATTTTCCAGAGAAACAATAACCGCCCGCTTAACCGCATGCTCTTCCAGAAGTGCCTTCAGGCCTCTGGCATGTGTGCTATGTACTCTGTGTGATCCCTTGACTTCAACCGCCACATTCATATCGCCAAGGATAAAATCTACCTCAAACCCCGTGCTGGTCCTCCAGTATCGAATATCAAGTTCGGGATTTTTATAAGCTTGATATGCTTTAAGTTCCATAAGAATATAATGTTCAAACGAATTGCCGAATTCAGGAGTGCCGATTCGCGGTGTCCGGCGTGCCAGATAATTGGCCACGCCTACATCAAAAAGATAAAATTTTTCGGTCTCTATCAGACGCCGGTTTTTTACCTTTCGCCACGGCTGGATTCTAAAACCAAGCAATGTATCCTCTAAAATCTGAAAATAATTTCTTACAACCTTGGCGCTGACACCGGTTTCTCTTGCTGTATTGGTATAATTCAGCAATGCACCGGAAGTCAGTGCAGAGCAACACGCAGAAATTCGGCAAATGCCGGGATGTTTTGTATAACGGCTTCTGCTGCGATTTCTTCCTTTAAATAGTCAGCTACATAGGATCTGAGATCCTGCACAGGATCGGATGAAAGAAAATGGGGCGGCAGAAGTCCGGAAATCACAATTTGTTCCAGGTCAAAACCTTTTGTTTCTGCATACGTAAGTGGAGCCATGATATATCTCCAGGCTCGACCACCAAGTAGATTTGAATGACGTCGCCTCAGCTTGCGTGCACTTGATCCGGTCATTAAAAAAGAGACATCGGTATTCTCAATTAACCAGTGAATTTCATTAAGTAAGGTCGGGAATTATCTGAATTTCATCAATAACAATAAGTTCTTGATATTCCTGGTAGCGCTCACGGAGTATATAAGGACGGGAGGCGTAGTCGGCAAACACGTCGGTTTTTAGCAAATCAATGATAACTGAGTCAGCAAAATGCCTGTTAATCCAATAACTCTTGCCGGTTTTGCGGGGTCCCCAAAGAAAAGCGGAACGCTTAGCCGGCAAAGTCAACTCCAAGATCCGTTTCTTAATTCTTTTCATAAAGAAGGAATATTATCTAGATAATTTGCCCTGTCAAGTAAAATTATCACAGATCAGCTTGGGTGCTAACTAGAACTGACCCACTTTCGCTAAAATAAATTGACCCGCCTGTTGCCGCGCGACAACGGCTGTTTGTCTTCCCAATTAGAAATCTTGTTCCTTTCAATTGCCCTCACCTGGAAGCTGGGGTAATTGAAAGGAACAAGATTTCGATATTCCGAGGAATCAAAGACTATTTTTAGTGGGTCAATTTATCTTAGCATACCTGGGTCAATTCTGATTAGCGTTGAAGCAGATCAGCAATTCTAAGGAACGTGGACGAATTAACTTCACCAAGTAGGCACACAGATTTGGGTCGAATTTGTTCGATCTCAGATCACAAAAATTGAAGGAATAGCGAGCTATTTCAAGATGTTTGTGATTTGAGATCGGGCAAAGGCGGCCTGAAGCTGTGTGCCTACTTGGTGAAGTTATTTCGTCCACGTTCCTAATTATGACATTTTTTCAAAACACTATCCCTGCATATCCTACAAAACTATCGTTCTGCCTTTTATCATAACTTGTCGCATAAACTATAGCATCTGCATGATCAGCGCCAAGCTGTTTTGCAGCGGCAATTGCTGTTGCTGCGGCTCCGGAGCAGCAGGCATTCCGGTATTTTAAGGCTTCGCTTATAACTCTGTCCGGATCCATTTCGAGCATAATATCAATTATTCTTTTATCATTAACATTGCGTACCCAGTCAACCGCTGAATGACCGATTCCTTCAGGCATAAAACCATAGTTCAAACCATAATGTGTAAGGTCGGTTGATCCAATGACTTTTATATGCAGGCCCAGCTTGGTTGAAATATCTGCGGCCGCTCTTCCTATCTCAAGGGATTTCATTACAGGAGGAACACCTACAGGTACGATTCTGACATCGCCAAACAAATATTTTATAAAAGGAAGCTGGAGTTCTATTGTATTGTCTTCTGTAAAATATTCAGGGGGTTCGACATTGAAGTTGAATCTTTTAACAAGTTCTCCTGCAAGTTCTTCTTCTATTTCAATATTACCAAACGGAGTTTCCCATGCCCCTTCTTTCATGATATAGCAGGGATGTTCAGGCCCCAGATGCATTCCAAAAATTACAAAAACATCGGGCACATCTCCTTTTTTAAGGTAATTTATTACATTGCAGGCAATACTGCCTGAAAAATACCATCCGGCATGGGGCACGATTCCTCCTGTTAACTTGTTTTTTGATGAAGGGCTGACGGTGGTAACATCATTAAGAAAATTATTTATTTCTCTCTCGCATTCTGAAGCGCCGGCCGGATACCAGCTTCCCGCAAGCATAGCTTTTCTGACTTCCATATATTTCTCCCCCCTTTTTTTATAATATTAGTGTCTAAACGAAAACCTTGATTTCTTGCAGGTTGGGCTGAGTCCCTCAATTTTGTTGGGTTTCGTACCTCAACCCAACCTACAAAAAGCGATCACCGGAAAGAACTTAATTTATCAGAGTAAGGAACGTGGATATATTTTTTGACGGCTATATTGTCAAGAAATCAGGCTGCAACATGCTGTCCTCAGTGAACA
Source organism: Deltaproteobacteria bacterium (assembly GCA_030262795.1). Taxonomy (GTDB): domain Bacteria; phylum Desulfobacterota; class Desulfobacteria; order Desulfobacterales; family ETH-SRB1; genus B13-G4. The sequence continues at coordinate 2,678 of JAJSZO010000035.1, forward strand.
GCAAAAACATAATTTCTATTTTCTACACCGGCCGATTATAAATAATATAAAAAAAATAAAACACGATAATATTACAATGGTTGCGCCTGATGCAATGTCTGCATAATATGAAAAAAATAGTCCTCCTACTGTGGATATCAAAGCAACTGCTATGGCAATTGCAATCATTGGAATATAGCGATCAGTTATTTGTGAAGCTGCTGCTCCCGGTATTACAAGAAGAGCTGAGACAAGAATTATACCTATAATTTTTATGCTGATTACAACCGAGACCCCAAGTATTGTAAAAAAAAAATGATCAAGAAAAGCTACCGGCATTCCGCTAACGAGCGCAACCTCTCTGTCAAATGAAACAAACAGCAATTCCTTGAAAACCAAAAAAATAGATATAAGAACAAGACCTCCCAATAATGCAATAATTATTAAATCCTCACCGGTAATTGCGAGTATGTTACCGAAAAGATATCCAAAAAGATCTACATTGTATTGATCTGACATACCAATAAAAATAATTCCGAGCGCCATAGCAAAAGCAAAAAAAATTCCTATAGCTGTGTCGGAATTTAATTTTCCATGCCTGCCTGTGTAGCCGATTGCATTAGAGACAGCTATTGCAAATGCAATGGCTGTAAGGGTAGGAGAAATACCGAGAAGAATTCCGAGGGCAATACCACCGAATGCTGAATGCGCCACACCAACTCCCACAAATGATAAACGGCGGAGTACAACAAAAAATGACACTACGGCAAGAACCGGGCTCAACATTATTCCGGCCATAAAGGCATTTCGCATAAATTCAAAACTAAAAATTTCAATCATTATGTTCATGCTTTTTTAAACATGTTGCGCATCTGGAATCGTGAACCATAATATTCAGGTTTTTTCCATAAACCTTTTGCATTATTTCAGGTTCAAAACAGGAATCCGGTTCACCATGATAGTGAATCTGCAAATTCAAACATGCGATGCGATCCGCATGGGCAGTAATAACTCCTATATCATGTGAAACCATTATTACTGATATGTTCATTTCATCTCTGAATTTGGCCAGCAATTCATAAAAATCCTCCTGGGCAACACTGTCAACACCTGTTGAAGGCTCGTCCAGTACCAATAGCTTAGGCTTTGATGCCAATGCACGGGCAATGTGAACTCTCTGCTGCTGGCCTCCGGACAGAATTCCAAAAGACTTCTCTGCATATTCCGCCATGTTTATCCTGTCCAGCATCTCCATTGCAACTTTCCTGCTTTTGTTCCCGGGTCGTTTTAAAAAACCAACCCTGCTATATAAGCCCATCAGAACTACATCTAAGGCAGTAACAGGAAAAGATCTGTCAGCTTTGGAAATCTGGGGCAGATATCCAACTTCAAGCCTGGTGTGTTTATCCGGCCTATGTCCAAATAATTTCACTACACCTTTTTGAGGACGAACAAGCCCCATAATAACTTTAAGCAGGGTTGATTTTCCACCACCATTGGGACCTACTATGCCAAGAATCTCACCTTGATAGCACTTCAGGCATATAGACTTCAGCACCCATTTGTTGTAATAACTGACCCATACATCTTGAAGTTCCGCATAAACGGCCTTTTTATTTCCAATATCTGTTTCATGCTCTTTCAAAGCATTGCCTCTTGGAAAATCTTAAGGTTATATTGCATAAGGTCAAAATAGCTGTTGCGGCCTTTTATATCCGGGCCGCCCATTGGGTCAAGAAAAAGCACTTTAACATCTGCCTCTCTGGCAATTACTTCTGCAACCTTTGGATTCAACTGGGGTTCAGCAAACACAGCCCGAATATCATGCTTTATTATAAGAGAAACGATTTTCTTTATACTTCTCGGCGTAGGGTTTCTTCCGGGAGCCGCTTCAATCACACCAACAGATTCAAGTTTATATTGTCTTGCAAAGTAATCCCATGCAGGATGAAAGCAAACATATTTTCTAATTTTAAATTTATCAACCATCGAAGCTATCAAAATATGGAGTTCATCCAATTTATCCAAATACGCTAATCCGCGCTTTTCATAGTAGTTCATATGTTTGTTATCAATCTTACAAAGTACTGAAATAATTTTATTAACCATCAATTTCGCTATGTTCGGATCAAGCCATATATGAGGATTGGCAAAGCCCGACTCTGTTTCTAAAATATCTTCGTCACCATGATGGTGGTCAAAGTCATGATGATGATGTTTTGATAACTTTATCAGAGAAATCCCTTCGGATAATTTCACAGTATGTAGCTGGTTTTTTGATAATCTGACAAATTTTCCTGCCCATAATTCAAGACCCGCACCAATCATAAAAAAAACACGTGCTTCGGAAATCTTTTTTAACAAACTTGGCCTTGGTTCATATGTGTGAGGGCTGGCACCGGAAGGAATAACGGTAGTCACATCAACATACATGCCCCCAACCTGTTTTACCATATCTGCAACAGGAAAAATGCTGGCAATTACCGGAATTTTTTCCCCAAAGCAGTTAGGAGCTTGCAACTGAATAGCGGAAAAAACCAGGATAAACAAAGCAAAGATACGCAATATTTTTATTTTCATAAAAAGCCCCTCCATGCTACTTAGGAACGTGGACGAAATAACTTCCGCAAATCTGTGTGCCTACTTGCGGAAGTTAATTCGTCCACGTTCCTTAGCGACAATTTGGCTGTAAGCTACTTGTAAGTTGGTAGCCCGGTTCAATGAAACTTTAAACACTCAAATATTTTTCCAACTCTCTAGGGGTAACATGTATTCTATGGTCTTCCCAGTCATCTATCTTTAAAGACAGATAATTATGATAAATCCGTTCGCCAAGCAGGTTGTTTAAAAACTTGCTTTCTTCGGCCTCAAGAAGAGCTTCAAACAAGCTTTTGGGTAGAAATCTTTTATCAGATATGCGCTTATGAAAATATTTTTTATATGTGCTCCCGACATCCGGCTGGCCGCACTTCAGCCCTTCTTCTATGCCCTTAATTCCCATTGCAATAAATGTCGCAAATTGAAGATACACATTACCTGCAGGATCAGGGCTTCTCAGCTCAATTCTTGTATTTTCCGGTTTGCTGGCATAGGGCACCCTGATCATTGAGCTTCTATTTCTAAAACCCCAGCCTATGATAATCGGAGCTTCTATTTCCATTACATATGCCTTGTATGAATTGAAATTTGAGGCCATGATAATTGATGTTTCCCTTGCATATTTTAAAATGCCGGCGATAAAATGTTTGGCAATAGCACTGAGATTATGCCCCGCTCCCTCTTCATAAAACAAGTTTTTTCCATCCTGATTCTGCATAGAAAGGTGAATGTGCAAGGCATTTCTATTATATCCGTCAAAGGGCTTAGGCATGAACGTTGCGTAATAATCAGACTCTGCAGCAACTTTCTGTGTAACATAATTAAAAAGCACTGTTCTATCAGCTCCTCTCAAGGGATCTATTGCCTCCAGATTGATTTCATGCTGGGAAGGTGTTACTTCGTGGTGGGCTTTTTCAAAGTTTATTCCGCACTTTTTAAGTATTTTGATAATGCCGTTTCTTACGAGTTCACCCTTGTCGTGGGGTGTAGATTGAAAATAACCGGCTTTATCGGAATGTCTCTTTTCACTAAATTCGTTGCCAGTAAGCAAAAAGAACTCATGCTCAGGCCCAACAATAAATCTGTATCCATGTTCCGACCGTGCTTTACTTACAACTTTTTCCAGCACAGCTCTGGGATCAGCCTTGGCGCGCATTCCCCATTCATTATAAATATGACCAATAAAAAAACCGAGCGTTTCATTAGAAAATTTTAGAACACGAAAACTCTCCGGATCGGGCAACAGAAGCCGGTCGCTATTTTCTACTGTAGCGTATCCGGCTATAGAGCTTCCATCAAAACCGATTCCTTTTTGAATCAGCATCTTGATATTTTTCGGATTTACCGGCAGGCTCATAATCCTGCCGGTAAGATCGGTAAAGAAAATCTTTGTAGATTCCATATCCTTTAATTTTTCTTGAATCTTTTTAAGATTGGTCATAATTTTATACCCTTGATGCTCAGGTTTATTCTCATCTGCCACATTCTCATCCATCTCTGTTACCAATTTGTCCCCCATTTTTTTATTAGGCTCATTGATTTTATCAAACAGGATCACCTGGGCGAAATAACTTATCCGTTCCTTAGAGCCTGTTTGCCATATGGCCATCTTATATATCATAGTTTTAATATATTGAAAGCATTGATTTTATACTGTCCTATACAACAAGGTTATTGCAAGCTTTTCCCAGCTAATTAACCGCGGTGATACCTATAATTATTATGAGTGTAACCAAAATAGAACATTGGTAATTGGAAAAAACTAATCATGAATTTTGTCTCATTTTTAAATTAGAGACACAATTGTATCATAAGACATTTTACATATCTTTACATTTATAATGTGTATCTCAATATCTTATTTTAATTCAAGATGTTATTTCATCATTGGAGTTTTTGCTCTCAATGGCACATAGCTTGCAATTACTTGTAGTTAAAATGTGTTAAATAACAATTCAATCAGATATTTTATTATTTGCCAACTTCGGACCAAAGGAGGTACAGTATGATGAAATTAGAAGACATCAGAAACAATCTTGACCTAATAAATGACATAGACTGGGAAATGACACCGGAAATGGCGGTAACGCTTTATCTGGAATGGGGTAATAATCCGGCCTTGGGTAACAACATAATAAGATCAAAGAGAGATTTTTCTACTTATTTTGTAATAAATACATGGCATGAGCCGTTAATCTATCTTATCCGTCGTAACAGTGAAGACGGTGTTGAACTTGCTGCGTTAAAGATGCCCAAAGAAATAGAAACCCGGTTCCTGGAGTCAATCGGTCATAATAAAGGCGTTTATTCTATTGAGGGTGAAGTTAAAAACTGGCTTAAAGCTGAGCTCTATAATGCTTGAGATTTAAGCATTTCAGGATGTTCGCTTAAAAATCTGTATAAGGTGGCTCTTCCCACTCCGAGAAGCTTGGCAGCCTTTGATTTGTTCCATCCTGTTTTTTCAAGGGCGGATTTTATTGTATCAAAGTCAAGCTTTCCGGAAGGGCCGCGTTTCAATACCGGTTTTTTATTTTCTCTCAGCTCAACAGGAAGTTCATCTGAATTAATTAAGTTGCCACTGCATTTTACAATGGCAAACTGAATAGCATTTTGAAGCTCACGCACATTTCCCGGCCAGGCATAATCCATTATTAAGGACATAGCGTCTTTAGATATTATAGGAGGTTTTAGCTTATAATCTTCCTCAGCCTGTTTAAGAAAGTGGTCGACGAGAAGTGGTATATCATTTTTTCGTTCACGGAGAGGGGGAATAGATATCGGTATTACATTTAAACGGTAATAAAGATCTTCGCGAAAATTTTTATTCCTTACTTCTTTTTTAAGGTCTTTGTTTGTTGCGCTGATAACGCGAATATTTACAGAGATTGTTTTTTCTCCGCCAACCTTTTCAAATGTACCTTCCTGCAGAAATCTCAGAAGCTTGACCTGTACATTTTTTGAAAGTTCCGTAACCTCATCCAGAAATATTGTACCCTTGTTGGCCAGCTCAAAGCGTCCCTTTTTATCACGTATGGCATCTGAAAATGCTCCTTTAACATGCCCGAAAAGTTCACTTTCTATGAGGCTTTCCGGCAATGCTCCGCAATTTATAGCGATGAACGGAGCACCACTTTTTTGGCCTTCATTGTGAATAGCTACAGCAACCAGTTCTTTGCCTGTGCCTGTTTCTCCGGAAATATGTACCGGATAATTATAGTAAGCTACATCTCTAATTTGTTGAAAAAGCTGGAGCATTTTTGTGTCTTTACCTATGATATTTGCAAAGCTGTTTAGCTTTCCGGCTCTTATTTTCAGGCTCAAAACATCTGTCACATCTCTCAGGAAAGCAATAACCCCAAAAAGTTTTCCATTTTCGTCATCCATCCTGTTAAATGACATGTTAATGTTCTTAATTTCGCCATTTTTGTTTAAACTGTTAATCGTATATTCATAGTTATCCATAATTTCAGGGTTGTTTTTACTGAAAGAACAGCGTTCGCCGCAAAAGGGGACACCAAATACTTCGTGACAGTCCCTTCCCAGAACATCTTTTCTGCTGAAACCTGTAATTCTTTCAGCTTCATGGTTGAAAAAAAATATACGCCTTTTTATATCATGAGCTATAATTCCATCCTTAAGATTATCAAGAACCCGCTCCAGGTTTTCCTTTATAGTAATAATTTTTTCAATCTTTGATTCAGTCATAATTGTTTACAAAAATGGTTTGCATTACACATAATGGCATAGTAAATTTTTAATTTTTGGGTGTAAATTTAGATTTCCGCTTTAAATTCTATTTTTTCGTTATCAAATGTTGACTCAATCACCTCATCTCTGACATTAACTCGGAGAAAAAAACTCTTTTTTTCGTAAATATTGAACTAATTTTGTTCTCTCCGGCTTAAGGGCTCGCACAAAAATAACTTCACATTTTAAGCGCCGGTACATCCCGCCTGACTGCGTTGCGAAAGCTCGGAATATCTTGATATTCCTACGCTTTTGCGCCTTGTCAGACGGACGCCTCAACACTTAAAATTGCGAACTTATTTTTGTGCTAACCCTAAGAATAGCCATCAAATCAAATGGGTCTACCCAAATAATATTTTTTTTTGTTACTTTCCTTCCTTTATCAATTTCTTTTGCTTTCTCTTTGGCTGAAGCAAAAAAATCGGATATTGACCCTGCTTTCAGTTCAACATTCATTTTATGAACTCTTTAATTTCTTTTTCAAGGTGCGCCAGCGACGATAACGTGCAGGTACTGGTTGGATGCTCCTTCTTACCCGATAATCGTCAGGACTGCCCACGGTATTGCGTTGAAAACAAAAACGATAATTTTGTACATACCGATGAACGAGTAGAGCACCACATTGAACGTTTCCCGCGGCATGGGAAACCACTTGCCGTGTATCCTGTACACAAAATCACCGGCGAACGCCAAGATCAGAAACGAAAAGACCAATAAACCCATATTCAAGATCGTGCACCACATGAAAAAGCTCGTCAGCATCTGAATATCCATAATGTTTCTCCTTTATCTCTTTGCTGCCCAACGTTTAAATCAGCGGCACGGTTTTTTGTGTCCGCTGAATTTATTTGTAGTGCCGGGCACGGCACACGTCTTAAGGGTGAGCCTATAATTTCCGATTATGGAAGTCAAGGCAAGTCCCAAGCCCAGATGGAGGCGAAGGGCATAGTGTTATCACAACAATTGTTCCTAAATTGTTACGTTTTCTGTAATTTTAAGAAAATTTCTGAGAATCCTTTTTCCGACTGATGTCATGATGGATTCAGGATGAAACTGGATTCCTTCTGTTGGATGTTCTTGATGTCTGATACCCATAATTTCTCCGTCATCGGATTCAGCGCTTATCTTTAGACAATCGGGCAGATTTTCCCTTGATACGGATAAAGAGTGATAACGCATAGCGGTAAAAGGTTTGCGTATATTCCGATACAAAGTCTTTCCGTCAGCCTTTATCAGGGAGGTTTTTCCATGCATTAAACATTTGGCTGAAATTACTTTTCCACCAAAAGCAACAGCAATGGTCTGGTGCCCTAAGCACACACCAAGGATTGGAACCGGGCCGGAGAAATGTTTAACAACTGAAAGCGATATTCCTGCTGTTTCAGGCCTGCCCGGTCCTGGTGATATAACAATTCCTAATGGTTTCATAGCAATAATATCAGAAATAGAAACCACGTCATTTCGGAATACTTTGACCGGAGTGCCAAGCTGTTCAATATATTGCACCAGGTTGTATGTAAATGAATCATAGTTATCAATCATTACGATCATATGTGCTTTCCTCCTATGAGATGCTTTTCTGTAATAGTTGCAATGCCTTTTGTATTGCCATTGCTTTATTGACAGTTTCAACTCGTTCCCGTTCGGGATCGGAGTCAGCAACTATTCCTGCACCTGCTCGTACAATCAGCCGTCCGTTTTCAATGCAGGCGGTTCTTATTGTAATAGCCAGATCCATATTGCCGTTAAAAGAAATATATCCAACTGCGCCTCCGTAAGGCCCCCTGGGCTCCTGTTCCAGTTCTGCGATGATTTCCATTGCTCTTACTTTAGGAGCTCCTGATAAGGTTCCGGCAGGGAATGAAGCTGATAGAAGATCCCATGCGTCGCAATCAGAACGCAGGTCACAGCATATGTTGGATACAAGGTGCATTACATGAGAATATCTTTCGACAATCATAAGATCCGTCACCTGAACCGTACCAACTTCTGCAATCCGTCCAAGGTCATTGCGTCCTAAATCTACCAGCATAAGATGTTCGGCTCTTTCTTTTTCATCTTGGAGAAGCTCATTTGCAAGTAGCCTGTCTTCCTGTTCGGTTTTTCCTCTGGGCATTGTTCCGGCAATAGGGCGAAGGGTGGCGACTCTGTTTTCCAGCCTTACCATTGTTTCCGGTGAAGAACCGACAAGCGCCATATCATCAAGATGCATGAAAAAAAGATATGGAGAAGGATTGATATATCGTTGGGCGCGATACAGTTCCAGGAGATCAGGAGGAGTTTCGCAGATAAAGGGCTGAGATATTACAGTTTGAATAACCTCTCCTTCATAAATATATTTTTTTACTTTTTTTACTTTTGATCGAAAAGTATCAGCTTCCATTTGAGCAGTCAGATTGTATTCTGCCTGACTTTTTTGAATATTTTTTTCCGGCTGATTGCTATCCATTGATTCAAGCATAGCCTGTATTCGAGCAACAGCTTTGTCATAAGTTTGACCCGGGTCCTGATTTTCATCAGGGAATGCGATGACTATGCCGAAGAACGTATTGCAGATATTGTCAAAGATAATGAGTTCATCTGGCACAATGAAATGTGCAAGCGGTTTATTATCCGGCAGTAAATTGGGAATAGCCTCAAAAAAGGAAACCATTTCATAGGTTAAATATCCTGCCATTCCTCCCCAGAACCTGGGAAGTTCGGGAATATCCGCTGGTTTGTATCTGCTCATAAAATCTCTAAGGATCTCCAGCGGTTTTCCATTATGAGGGATCTTAGTTAAGGTGCCGTTGCCTTGAATTTCCACTTCTTTTTTAAATACTCTTAAATGAAAACGGGCTGAGGTGCCAAGAAAGCTGTACCTTCCCCATCTTTCACCTCCTTCTACACTTTCAAAGAGAAATATAGGTCCTTTTTTATCTTTATAAATTTTCTTAAAAAGTGAAACAGGGGTTTCAGTATCTGCCAAAATTTCAACACAAACAGGAATTACGTTATTATGCCCTGCCAATCGGATAAATTTATCTTTGTCTGGAAATCGTTTTATAAGCATAAATGCTCCTTTATCTTTATTTTTAATAAAAAAGGCCATGGAAAAATCCACGGCCTTTTGAAAATAAAAAACCGTGGATTTTGGGGTCTGCCCACGGTCATTAAAGCTTATAATTAAGCTAATAGAGTTCCGGTGACACCTCCACAAATTCGAGCCACCACCGCCAGCATTTAAACTTTATATTATTTGTAGTATTTATTATTATTTTCAGCATAATTGATTTATGTCTTGCATATAACTTATTAAATAGCTTATTTAGGTGCTTTTGGGGGTGTTTGTCAAGATGTTTTTACATCTTACCCATATAAACCCTTAGGTGCTGGATAGCTAAACATGACTGACTTTGTTGATAAAAGAACGTACACATTTTTCATGCCAGGCGAAGAACACATTTTCTTAAACCATTTCCATCCCATTACAATTGCTATCCTGCTGCTCATAATTTCATTTCAGGTAGTTACCTCTGAGACGACTATGCAGAATGCCATTGTGACCGGGCTCATTTTTATCTCGCCGCTTTATTTCATTTACTTTGTATTTGGAAAACGATTTGCTGACTCAGTGACTCTTGATTTCGATGTGCGTAGAGTTCGATTTTCTTTCTCCGACGAAAGAGGCTCGTTTGAAAAGGATTTTCAGGATATCGAAAAGATCAATTTTCGATTTTATCTTACGTTTGTGATGGCCGATGCCCGAATTATGGTTAAACGGCCTCGGAACAAAAACCAAGTGTATCTGCTGCTTAAAAAGGTATCCGTGGTTGACGTTGGTATGTTTAGTGGAATATAGCGGATGAAAAATGCTGACTCGACTGCCCCGTAAGCCTGGAAGGCAGGCATGTGATTCGTAAGTTCTATTGCAAATAAATTCTTGGCACACGGTCCATTATTGTTGAAACTATTTCATAATTGATTGTATTTATTTTTGAGGCAATTTCATCCACAGTTATCGAAAAATTGCCCTGCTTGCCAAAAATAACTACTTCTTTCTCCATTACAACTTCCGGGATTTCACCAACATCAAGCATGGTCAAGTCCATGCAGACGCGGCCCAAGATTGGTGCCTTTTGACCGCATACAAGCATGCAGCCATTTGAGGACAGCAGCCTGTTAAGTCCGTCTGCGTAACCGATGGATACTGTAGCAATGGTTGTAGGCTTTTCAGTTTCATAGGTTATTCCATAACTTACTTTGAAGCCAGCCGGAACTTTTTTGAGATGAATTATCTTTGTTTTTAGTTCCATTGCCGGTTTTAGCTTAATGATGCTTCTGTCCACTCCCTCTGAGGTATAAAGTCCATAAATTGAAATTCCGGCACGAACCATATCAAGATGAGTTTCCGGCATATTTATAATAGCTGCACTGTTTGCGGCATGAGTTACAGGTATTTCCAGGCCTGCGATACGCAGCCGATTAAGAAGGTCCATAAAGATTTCAAACTGCTTGTCAGCATAAGACCGGTTCGATTCATCGGCTGTTGCAAAGTGGGTGTAAATACCTTCCAGCTCAAGCGTAGGTAAACGAGAGATTGATAAAATCTTACTTACAGAATTGTCTTTAATTTTCCCCAAAAGCCCAAGTCTTCCCATCCCGGTATCCACTTTTATGTGTACTTTAATTTTTTTGCCATATTTTGCAGCGGCCTTAGAAAGCTTTCCGGATATTTCGTAAGAATAAACAGTTTGTGTGAGGTTGAACTCAATAAGTTTTTTTACATGCATTGGAGAAGTATATCCAAAAATCAAAACAGGCGCATCAAAGCCGGCTTTTCTGAGCTGAATACCTTCTTCAATATTCGCAACACCAAAAGCCTCTGCACCGTTTTCAAGCGACTCCCGGGCAACTTCAATTATGCCGTGTCCGTAAGCATTTGCCTTTACAACAGCCATAAAGCATGCCTTCGGGTTTGTGATGCGTCGTAATTCACGAATATTGTGGGCTATGGCTTTCAGATTAACTTCTGCCCAGGCATGTGGAGAGTTCAAAAAAATACCTCATACAGGGTTCAGGCTTTAGGGTTTAGGGTTTAGGGAATGCTGCCATTTTATATATTTCTTAAAACATCAATGCACGAAAGGACAATCTTTAAGAAACTTTGGCTTATCAATTAGCACGCCGAAGGCGTACCACCAATTCTCAATTTTCAATTCTCAATTTTAATCCTAACCCATTAAAATTATAGCATAATGATTCATTAGGGAAACTTTTATTATATTAACACTACACAGAGCTTTGAAGCATTTCATGTGCATAATCAAGGGTTGTCTGTGTAATTTCCATACCACCCAGCATCCGGGCTATTTCTTTTATGCGATCTTTTTCGTTAAGTGGACAGATTGAGGTAATAGTCCTGCCATTGGAAACATTTTTCGTTATCCTGAAATGACTGTTACCAAATTTTGCAATTTGCGGCAGATGTGTGATGCAGATTATCTGATGATAGCGAGCAAGGTTAGATAGCTTTTTGCCAACGGCTTCGGCTACACTTCCTCCGATTCCGGCATCCACCTCGTCAAAAACCAGGGTTTCTACTGATCCTTTTTCGGCCAGTATAGCCTTTAAAGCAAGGACAATTCTTGAGAGTTCACCTCCGGAGGCTATGCCTGCCATGGGTTTAAGGTCTTCTCCAACATTAGGAGCGATCAAAAACTTTGCCTGGTCAATTCCTGTTTCATTTATAATATTTCCTTTGACAACAAGGTGGGGATCTGAGTTGTCGCTTGCCGGTATTGATTGTAAAGATATCTTAAATTCGGTTCCGGACATTCTGAGTGAGGCAAGCTCATTTTCAACTTTTTTTGCAAGTAATTTTGCGGTTTGCGATCTTTTAGATGAAAGTTCTAAAGCTGATTCGGATAATTTTCCATACAATTTTGCAAGCTTTGTTTCAATATCCTTTATTTGGTCGGAAATGTTTTCAACCCGGAAAAGTTCATGATCTATGGTTTCAAAATGTGAGATTATCGCTTCAAGTGTTCCGCCGTATTTACGCTTCAATCTTGTGAGTATATCCAGACGCAATTCAACCTCTTCGAGGCGTTTATCATCCAAAGGGATAATTTTCAGGTAAGTTCTAAGCTCTTCCGCTATATCCTCTATGCGAAACGTTGCTTCACTTAGTTCTTTTGCCTTTGATGTCAGTTCGGGATCTATTGCAGTTGCTTTGTCAAGATTCTTTTTTACTTCAACAAGCCTTTCAACTACAGCCCCGTTTGCGTTGTAAAGTTCTTCAATGCTGCTGTAAACTGCACTGTAAAGTTCTTCTCCATTTTTTAATCTTATTCTTTCCTGTTCAAGAGCGGCATCTTCTCCTGGCTTTATAGAAGCATCTGAAATTTCTTTTTTTTGAAATTCCAGCAAATTAATATGTTCCGTCTGCCTGTCTCGCATATTATTAAGTTTACGAAACTTCTGAATCAATGGAACCATTTCATGAAAAAGCCTGTAGATTTTATTTCGTATAGGGGGCAGACCACCGAATTGATCAATAATTGTAAGTTGAAGATCTTCTTTTAAAAGACCCTGATGAGCATGCTGCCCGGATATGCTGGCCAGATTTTCAGTTACCTGGTTCAGCATTTGTATAGTTGCAAGATGTCCGTTTATGTAAATTCTGTGTCGGTCTCTGCGGGAAATAATTCTTCTTATCAATAATTCTTCAGATGCCTTGCCACCTTGCTCTTCAAGGATTTTGCAAGCTCCGCTTTCCGGAGTTATTTTAAATAATGCTTCAAGTTCAGCGGTTTCATCACCGGTTCTAATGAGCTTTGTTGACGCCCTGCTGCCCAGCAAAAGATTAACGGCATTTATAATAATGGATTTGCCTGCTCCGGTTTCACCGCTTAATATGGTTAGACCGTCGGAAAAGCATATATGAAGGCTTTCAATTATTGTAAAATTTTTAATGGAAAGTTCTTTAAGCATACAAATACATTTGAAAAAATTACGAAGTAAATTGAGTTGTGATATAATTTTAATGGGTTAGGATCAGAATTGAAAACTGACTATTGAAAATTGTCTGTCGACCGGGTGTTCTGATTTGTTATGTTTTAAATCAATTTCCTGATTATATGTTTAGCAAGATATTCTTTGATTTCACGGTGCCGTGGAACAGGTTGAGATAATTTTGTAATTGGATTGTGGTACCAATCATGTTTTCCACCGT
>JAJSZO010000036.1 GCA_030262795.1 Deltaproteobacteria bacterium
AATTTTGTAATGATGGAAACAGGACAACCTCTTCATGCATTTGATTTTGACCGGCTGTCAGATCACAGAATAGTTGTCCGCCAGGCAAAAAAAGGTGAAACCTTTATAACCCTGGATAAGAAAAAACTTTTGCTTACCCCTGATATGCTTATGATTTGCGATGGTGAAAAACCTGTTGCTCTGGCGGGTATCATGGGTGGCCACAATTCCGATATAACGGAATCAACCACCAGAGTTCTTATAGAAAGCGCTTATTTTACCCCTGTGGGGATTCGCAAAACTTCAAAAAAACTAAGTATAAGCTCGGAATCCTCGCACCGTTTTGAACGAGGTGTTGATCCTGAAGGTATTATTACGGCTTTGAATAGAGCTGCCCGGCTTATGTCGGAACTCGACGGGAGCAGTTTAATTGAAGGAATTATAGATAAACATTCTAAAATTAATATTGCAAAACCCATAACTCTAAACGTTGGAGACACTAATCGTCTTCTTGGTACCAGTCTTGAGCATTACGAAATCGAAAATTTATTAGAATCAATTGAGTTTGATGTTGAAAAAACAGATAATGACGAATTTGTAGTTGTTCCGCCCTCCTTCAGAGTTGACATCGCGAGACCGGTTGACCTTATGGAAGAAATTGCCCGCCTGTCCGGCTATAATAACATACCAACTACCTATCCTTTGATACCGGCAGAAGCGAGACAACCTGAAAAACGATTGAGATTAAGAAACAGACTAAAAAGAATCATGACCGGCTTTGGATTTACTGAAACAATTAATTACAGTTTTATAAATAGATTATCCTGCGATAACCTTAGGCTTGAATCTGATGACCGGAAAAGAAATGTGATAAACATATTAAACCCTTTGACAGAGGAACAGGCAGTTATGAGGACATCATTGCTGCCTGGCCTTCTTGAAACAATTCGCCGCAACACAGCACAACAAATCAAGAATCTGAGACTGTTTGAAGTCGGCAAAATCTATATCGGTAGAGGTGAAGACAACCTGCCGGAAGAAATAGAGATGCTGGCCGGCATTTGGACAGGATCTCGTACAGATGCCTCATGGTACTCAAAAAAAATTGGCTGTGATTTTTTTGACATAAAAGGAGTGGCTGAAGGACTATTTGACATACTAAAAATTGATAATATAAAATTCGCCTGCATGCCGGAGAATTTATGCACTTATACCAGACCTGGACATACAGCTCAAATTCTGCAAGAAAAAAATCCTGTCGGTCTGGCTGGAGAAATACATCCTCAAGTTCTACGCAATTTTGATCTAAAACAGACCGCCTTTATTTTTGAACTTGACTTGAATGTCATTTCCGACTTGATACCTGAAACTATTAGTTCAAAACCAATTCCAAAATTCCCATCTATTTCAAGAGATATTACCATTATAATCGACAAAGATTTGGAATCTTCTGAACTGATTGAAACCATTAAAAAAATGGGTGAGAAGCTGATTGAAAATTTATATCTGTTTGACGTATTCGAAGGTAAGCCTGTTTTGCAGAATAAAAAAAGCATATCTCTAAGAATAACTTACAGATCAAAACATAAAACCTTAGAAGATGACGAAGTAAATTATATCCATAAAAATATTACAAACAGGCTTCTTGGAGAATTTGACGCTTCGCTTCCAACATAGAAGATGCAAAACAATAAAGCCCATAAAAAAGAACTGCCTGATAAACTATATTTCAAGATCGGAGAGGTCAGTGAAATCGCCGGACTTCCGTCATATGTTCTAAGATTCTGGGAAAGTGAATTCTCCAAAATAAATCCCACGAGAACTCCTTCAGGCCAACGGCTTTACAGAAAAAGCGATATTGATCTCATTTTAAAAATTAAACATCTTCTTTATGAAAAAAAATTTACTATTCAGGGTGCCAGAAAATACTTAACCTCCGAATACAGAGAAAAAAAAGCAACATTATTGATCAAGGTTGTTGATGAAATTCGCTCGGAACTGGTGCAAATTCGGGATCTACTTGACTAAGGAACGTGGACGAAATAACTTCCACAAGTAGGTGCATAGATTTGGGTCAGGTTTGTTCGATCTTAGATCCTTGGTCCAGACCGAATCTATAGGCTTTAGTGGGCTAATTTTCCAGTTCCAACAAAAAATATAGCGGACAAGTCAGCTTTCGCATAGCACCAGGGCGGGCACAAAAGTTGATGGAATAGCTTAGCTGTTTTGATATTTTTAGGATTTGAGGCTGGATTTGAGATTAGGCAAAGGTGGCCTGAAGCTATTTTGGGTTTTGGAGGAGTTTTCATCCGAGTCCCTGACTAATTTTGCTGAATTTATATGATTTAATATTGACAATGAACAATTTTTATCATAAATTTGTAATTTTAAGTAGTGCCCGAACGAAAACTAGAAAATTTTTTCAAGTTCAAGGAAAGCGCAAATTTTAACCGCAGGAATACATTGAGTATTTCGAGGATTAAAATTTAAGCCTGACGCAGAAATTGGAAAAATTAGCAGTTTTCGTTCAGGCACTAAGTGGCGGGCATAGCTCAGCTGGTAGAGTACAAGCTTCCCAAGCTTGGTGTCGCGAGTTCGAATCTCGCTGCCCGCTCCACTAAGGAAGTCCGGTCTCGTCATTTGTATGATGAGTTAAGGACAAAGCTTTATCTAATTATGTGTAGTGTGAGTTTAATTTATTTTTCACTGAGCTATTATGACGATTTGCATGAATAGATAAAGTTTTTTTTGATCCACGATTTAAGGGTTTAATTGAATGACAGGAGACGGGCGGTAGCCCGTTTTTGTTTTTTGTATGATTCATATTTGCGGAACCTTTGTGCGAAGCACGGGGGATGGAACTCTTAATGCAATGCAGAGGCCGGGCCAAAAGACAAGCAAGCCTGGGGAATTATTTGTTTCCACGTTCCTAATGGAGAAAATGAATGTCTATATCAGATATAAAGCGTGTCGTTGAGCAGGTCAGCAAAGACAAGGGTATTGATCGTAAAGTCCTAATTAAAACGCTTGAAGATGCTCTGAAATCTGCGGCCAGGAAAAAATTCGGAAGCAAGATTGATATTGAAGTTAAGTATAATGAAGAAACAGGTGAAATAGAAGTATTCCAGTTTAAAGAGGTAGTAGAAAATATTACCGAACCTGATCTTCAAATCATATTTAAAGAAGCATGCAAGCTGGATCCGGAATGTGAGATTGGCGACAGCCTCGGCACAAAAATGGATACTTCAACCTTCGGTAGAATAGCTGCTCAGTCAGCCAAGCAGGTTATTATTCAAAAAATGAAAGATGCGGAAAAAAATGCAGTTTATTCCGGTTTTATTAATAGAAAAAGCGAAATCATTAATGGAATTGTTCAGCGCATTGATCGCGGTAATATTATAGTTAATCTTGGCAATACAGAAGGTATTCTTCCTGAACGAGAGCAGGTTTCAAGAGAAGTATATCGGAGAGGTGAGCGCATCAGGGCTTATATATTAGACGTGCTTCATGACTCCAGAGGGCCTCAAATTATACTTTCGAGAACACACCCGGGCTTTCTTGTCAGTCTTTTTAAAACAGAAGTGCCGGAAATTAGTGAGGGCATAGTTAAGATAATGGGTGCTGTCCGCGAAGCCGGTATAAGGGCAAAAATCGCTGTTGCTTCAAATGATTCGGATATTGATCCTGTCGGCGCATGCGTCGGCATGAAAGGCAGTCGTGTGCAAAATGTTGTTCAGGAACTCAGGGGCGAAAAAATTGATATTGTATCATGGCATATTGATCCTGCAAAATTTGTTTGCAATGCTCTGTCGCCGGCCGAAATATCCAGAGTCATTATTGATGAAGAAAACCGTTCAATGGAAGTAATTGTTCCGGATGAATTTCTTTCAATAGCTATCGGGAAAAAAGGGCAAAACGTACGCCTTGCTTCAAAACTTACAAAATGGCATATTGATGTAATTAATGAAACAAAATATAGCCATGCCATGCAGGATGGTTACAATTCTCTTGTGGCTTTGCCTGAAATCAGCATAAGCTTGGCAGACGCATTATATGAAAAGGGTTTCTTTTCCGCTGAGGAAATAAGTAACTCTTCATTAGAAGATTTGATGCAAATCAGAGATATTACCGAAGAGAAAGCTGTAAAGCTTATTAAAACCGCAAAAGAATATGTTATAAATCCTGTTAGTTCTGCTGAAGTATCTAACAAAATTTCATCAGATAATACATTAAGTGATGTAAGTGATGATAACACATCTGAATCAATGGAATCATCTGTTCCGGATATCCGGGAAAACATAGGTGCAGATAAAAGTGATGAAGACGCCCTCAGTGATGCTCCATTAACAGACGTTGAAAAAAATAGTAATACGAATTAAGGACTCGCCCAAAAAAAAGTTTGCGTTTTCGCGCGAGTCCTAAGGAGGATGGATGGGGAAGATCAGAGTATATGAGCTTGCCAGAGAACTTAACATAAAGAACAAGGAGCTACTTGAACAATTAAGTAGAATGTCTATTAACGTAAGCAGTCATATGAGTTCTCTGGACGATGAGGCAGCAAATAGAGTCAAGGCAAATCTTCTCGGCAATAAAACCGATGCTGTCGAAGTGACTCGAATAAAACCGACTGTTATTCGAAGACGCAAAAAAAATGTGCCTGTTGAAGCAGCTCCTGAAAAAGAAACGCCTCCGGAAAAAGCAAGTCATCCCGAAAAAGTTATAGAAGAAACAATTCCCCACGCAGAGATTGAACTTAAAAAAGCCGAAACATTGAGAACTATAAAAAAGAAAGATGCTGAAAAAGACCTGACTGAAGAAAAATCAGCGTTTGCAAAAGAGGAAAAAACCGACGAGGCTGTTCAGAAAATAGTCTCCGTGAAAGAGGAAAAAAAGGCTGAAGAAGTAACTTTGCCTAAGGGGAAAAAGCATAGAAAAGTAAAAAAGAAACTCAAAAAAGAGACTCCTGCAAAGATAATAAAAATGCCGGAACCCATTGAAGAAAAGCCTTCTGAGCCTGAACAACCCAAGGTAGAAAAGCTTAAAACAAAAGTTAAAGCATCAGTTGAAATAAAAACAGAGAAGCCAGGCAGCAAAAGCATTCAAAAGGATTTACCCTCAAAAGAAAAAAAGAAAAAGAAAAAAGAAAAAAAACAGGAAAAACAAGAAAAACCTGTTGAGGATAAAAAGTTCTTCAAAAAGAAAATTTCTTTTCGCAAAAAAGAGGTTGTTGAAGGAAAAGACCTTTATTCGAAACAACAGCGGGGCCGAAAAACACGTAAGACCGGCGCTAAAAGCAAAGTAGCCGCACATGGACAAAAACCTCTGATTACAATACCGAAACCCATTAAACGCAGGATCAAAATTGACGATGCCATTGTTCTCGCTGATCTGGCAAAACGACTGGGAATAAAGGCCAATGAAATTATTAAAGCTCTTATGGGTATGGGTGTTATGGCAACAGTAAATCAGACAATTGATTTTGATACAGCCGCTCTTATTGCCACAGAATTTAATTACGAAGTAGAAAGAGCCTCTTTCGAGGAAGAAGTTCTGTTAAAAGTTGAAAAAGACGATCCAAACACACTAATTGAGAGGCCACCTGTTGTTACCATTATGGGGCATGTCGACCACGGCAAAACATCTCTCCTTGATGCAATCCGCAAAACCAGAGTAACGGAAATTGAGGCAGGAGGGATTACACAACATATAGGTGCTTACTACGTGTCTACTGATAAGGGGCAAATTGTTTTTCTGGATACACCAGGCCATGAAGCTTTTACTGCAATGCGCTCTCGAGGTGCCAAGGTTACAGACATAGTGATACTGGTTGTTGCTGCCGATGACGGTGTAATGCCGCAGACAGTTGAAGCAATCAACCATTCAAAAGCAGCGGGAGTGCCGATTATTGTTGCTATAAACAAAATCGACAAATTGAATGCCGAGCCCGAGCGTGTTAAACGAGAACTCGCTGAATTAGGATTAACATCCGAAGATTGGGGTGGTGATACAATATTTGTCAACGTTTCCGCTAAAAAGAATCAAGGTATAGATGAGCTTCTTGAAATGATACTTCTTCAGGCCGAACTGTTAGAACTCAAAGCCAATCCAGACAAACTCGCCAAAGGTAATGTAGTTGAAGCAAAGATAGATTCCGGAAGGGGCGCTGTTGCCACTGTACTTATACATGAAGGCACCCTTCATACAGGTGATCCGATAGTATGCGGAATTCATTACGGAAAAATTCGAGCCATGTTAAATGACAGAGGAATGTATGTAGAAACTGCAGGCCCCTCAATGCCTGTCGAAGTATTAGGTCTTATCGGAGTGCCTAACGCAGGGGATAAGTTAATAGCACTTGCAGATGATAAAAGTGCCAAGCAGGTTAGTTTGTACCGAACCCAGAAACAACGATCAAAAGAGCTTTCAAAAACCAGCAGATTGAGTCTCGAAAAACTCTTTGAAAAAATACAGGAAGGCGAGACCAAAGAGCTGAATCTTATCATTAAGGCAGATGTGCATGGTTCTATTGAGGCACTGGGCGATTCCCTGGTTAAATTATCCAACGATGAAGTGAAAATAAATATTATACACTCAGCGACTGGAGCAATTATCGAATCAGACATATCGCTGGCTGCCGTATCTGATGCCATAATTATAGGTTTTAACGCACGTTCCAGCTCAAAAGTTCAGGCACTTGCTAATGAAGAAAACATTGATATACGTTTTTATAATGTCATATACGATGCAATCAAAGACATCAAAAATGCTATAGTCGGTATGATGCAGTCAACCTTTGAGGAGCGAATACTTGGAAAGGCAGAAGTCAGAGAAGTATTTCATGTTCCAAAAATCGGTACAATTGCGGGTTGCCATGTAACGGATGGGAAAATTGAACGCGGTAAGCTTGCACGCCTTATCAGAGATGGTATTGTTTGCTATGACAGCAAGATTTCTTCACTTAAACGTTTCAAAGATGATGCCAAAGAAGTTCAAAGCGGATATGAATGCGGCATTGGTATCGACAATTTTAACGACATCAAGATGGGTGATATAGTTGAATGTTATTACCTTGAAGAGATCAAGCCTGAACTCGAATGAGAAAAGCAGGAGTCAGGGGTCCAGGAGTCAGGGGTCAGGAGTCGGGAGTTGGAGGTTTGAGGTCAGGGGAAAAAGCAGGGATCAGGGGTTATGGTTGTTGGGATTGGAATTATAACATTAAGGCTGCATGACTGCCGATCATTAAAAAGTAAAAGAAAAATTGTAAAGTCCATTATCGCCAGGATACGCAACAATTTTATTATATCGGTTGCAGAGGTGGGTTCAAATGACATTCACCAAAAAGCGGAAATAGGTTTTGCGATAGTTGGCAATAATCGGGCGGTAATAAATTCCAATATTGATAAAATTTTCAATCTTGCCGACAGGATAGGACTGGCTGAAATTATTGATACTGAAATGGAGATTATTAATTTATGAAATCATTTCCACGTTCCGACAGAGTTGGCGGTCATATACAAAAAGTTCTATCAGACTTATTGCAAAAAGATATTAAAGACCCTCGCCTTGAGCTGGTTACAATTACTGATGTCAAGTTGTCGAATGATTTAAGAAAAGCCTATATCTATTTTACTACCTCGGCCCCGAAAAATACAGAGAGGGCGATGCAAGGCTTTAAAAGCGCCCATGGATATGTAAAACGCACTCTTGCTCACCATCTTGGTTTGCGCTATATGCCTGATATCGAATTTTTATATGATGAATCTTTTGACTATGCTTCACGCATAGATAACTTGCTCAAAGCTGTAAAAACCGATAATGAAGAAAATTATAAACCATCTGAAAAATAGCAATCATATTATAATTGCTTCTCACATAAATCCCGACGGAGATGCTATAGGTTCGTTGATTGCTATGGGGCTTGCTCTTGATGCTCTGAACAAAAATATAACTCTTTATAACGAAAGCCCTGTTCCATCTGCATATCGTTTTCTACCGTCAGTTGAAAGAATTGTACGTCAAATTAAGGAAACAAATATTTATGATACCGCCATTATTCTCGACTGCGCAGATTTTCAGCGTATTGGCAAAATCTCTTCGGTTATCAACAAGATACCGGTAATCATAAATATTGATCACCATATAACCAATACCGGATTCGGCAATCTTAATCTTATAGATACATCTGCATGCGCCACAACAGAGATAATATACAACCTGTTAATAGAAATGGCTTTCCCCATTAATAACAGCGAAATCGCCACTTCAATATATACAGGTATTTTGACTGATACAGGGTCGTTTCATTTTTCAAATACAAATAAATCTACTTTTGCGATCTGTGAAAAAATGGTTGAAGCCGGAGCTGATCCATCTAATGTTGCCCTGCATATTTATGGCAGATGCTCTTTGGGGCAGATAAAGCTCCTGAATATGGCGCTTGAATCTATCGAAATCTCAGATAACGGTAAAATGTCCATTATGATATTAACAAAAGACATGCTTGATGAAACCGGAACATCGCCTGAGAACACAAACGGTCTTGTCAATTATGCAAACAACATAGAAAATGTTAAAGTTGCCGTACTTATACGTAAATTATCAAATGGAAATGAAGTACCGGAAAAGCCTGACAATTACCGTGTCAGCCTCCGTTCAGATGGAACGGTTGATGTAGCTGCAATAGCCGGTTCGTTTGGCGGCGGCGGTCATCACAGAGCCGCAGGCTTCAGCATTGAGTCAACACTATCTAATATAAAAACACAAATGTTAAACATTGCCGTTGAACTTTGAACCCAGAACCCAGAACTTTGAACCCAGAACCCTTTTTTATATGAACAATGAATTAAATGGAGTTATAGTTATAGATAAGCCCGCAAATATAACTTCAGCAAAGGTTGTGGCGATTATAAAAAAACTATTTGGGGCCGGAAAAGTCGGACATGCAGGAACTCTTGATCCGGAAGCAACAGGTATCCTGTTATGCTGTGTTAACAAAGCAACAAAACTATCCAGGTTTTTTTTGACTGGCAGCAAAAAATATGAAGCTGTACTGCACCTTGGAGTGGAAACAGATACTCAGGATGCCGCGGGAAAAATTATTTCTACAAGTAATGAGCTGGATTTTACTGAAAAAACAATCTCTGCTGTATTCAGAGAATTTGAAGGGGCAATAGAACAGGTTCCACCGGCTTTTTCAGCATTAAAGTACAAAGGTACTCCATTATACAAACTCGCAAGAAAAGGCAAAGCTATCATAAAACCTTCAAGACCTGTTTTTATATCGTATAACAAAATACGTAAGATAAATATGCCTTTTATAAGTTTTGAGGTGTGCTGTTCTTCAGGCACATATATCAGAACTCTATGTTCAGATATCGGCAAGAAACTTGGTTGCGGCGGACATCTTAAAAAACTTAGAAGAATTGAAAGCAGTGGATTTACAATTAATGAAGCTGTAACCTTATCAAAACTTGAACAATTAGTTTCAACAGGGAAAATAAATGATAGAATAATATCCATGTCAGAGGCTCTGCACGACATGCCCGAATATATAGTTGATAAAATTCTGACGAAAAAAATAAAGCATGGCATTCTATTAACAACAAAGGATTTCATGCCAGGAAATATAGACGATTTAAAAAATTTTATCAAGATTGTTGATAGAAACAACAATCTCACTGCGATACTTAAGATAAATAAAGATAGCAACAGATATAATTATTGCTGCGTTTTCAATTAAAGCGTTAACAACAGGAGGTAAAAAAAAGTGGTTTTAACTGTAGAAGATAAACATAATCTTATTGAGAAATATAAATTGCACGAAACAGATACCGGTTCACCTGAGGTTCAAATCGGGCTTCTTACACATCGTATTTCTTATCTTACCGAGCATTTTAAGGTTCATAAAAAAGATCATCACTCCAGAAGGGGTTTATTGATTCTCGTCGGCAGACGCCGCAGGCTATTAAACTACGTAAAAAACAACGATATAACACGATATCGGACAATAATTGCAAACCTGGGGCTTAGAAGATAGGTAATAATTGACAATTGATAATTGACAGTTTGCAGTTAACGGTTACAATGCTTCGATCTGTGCGGTTAGCCTTTTAAAAAACCATGGACTGTTGCGAAAATAGACGTAAGCTGATTTATAATCAGCTAATAATAAAAGAGGCAGGAAGTTTACGACAGTTATTGTTTGAACTTGTTGTTTGGAGATAAATATGAAAAATCTAATTAAAACAGAAGTTGGCGGAAAAACTCTTAGTATAGAAACCGGCAGGGTCGCAAAACAGGCTTCCGGTTCAGTTACGGTTCAATACGGAGAAACTATCGTACTGGTTTCAGTTGTATCCGCTTATGAAGACAAAACAGTATCTTTCTTACCGCTTACAGTTGAATATCAGGAAAAAATTTATGCGGCAGGCCGGATACCCGGTAATTATTTCAGGCGCGAAATTGGAAGGCCATCTGAAAAAGAAACATTAACCGCCCGCCTTATTGATCGACCCATAAGACCTCTTTTCCCCAAAAAATATAATTACGAAACTCAAGTTATTGCAACAGTATTATCTATGGATCAGGAAAATGATCCCGATATCCTGGCAATGATAGGAGCCTCTGCAGCGCTTGAAATATCAGACATTCCATTTGAGGGCCCGATTGCATCTGTCCGTGTAGGAAAAATAGATGGTGAATTAATAATCAATCCAACAATCAGTGAATGCGAAAAGAGTGATCTTAATATCATTGTTGCAGGTTCAAAAACCGGCGTAGTAATGGTTGAAGGTGGTGGCAGCTTAATAAACGAAGAAGATATGCTTGAGGCTATATTCTTTGGTCATAAAGAAATGCAACCGATCATAGATTTGCAGGTACAACTAAAAGAGATTGCCGGTGTAGCCAAGCGTCCTTTTGCTCCCCCTGAAAAAGACGAAATGCTGGTAAAAAAAGTTGAGGAAGCAGCCCATTCAAAATTGCGTGAAGCAATACTTATACCTGAAAAAATTAAACGTCGAACCGCTCTTCGCGGTGTTAAATCCGAGATATTTGAAAATCTTGGTGAAAAATACGCGGATCGCAAGGAAGAAGTTTACGATATTCTTAATGACTTAAAAAAATCAATTATTAGAGAACTTATCCTGAAAGAAGGGCGAAGAATTGATAACAGGAAATTTAATGAAATAAGACCGATTACTTGTGAAATCGGAATCCTGCCAAGGCCTCATGGCAGTGCTCTGTTTACAAGAGGAGAAACTCAGGTGCTCGGAGTTATGACTCTTGGTTCAGGTCGGGATGAACAAAGGGTTGAGACACTTAGCGGAGAAGAACTCAGGCCTTTTATGCTTCATTACAATTTTCCGCCTTATTCAGTTGGTGAAACAAGGCGAGTTGGCGGCCCGAGCCGAAGAGATATAGGCCATGGTGGACTGTCAACCAGAGCTATTGAAAAAATACTTCCGAATAAAGAAGATTTTGATTATACAATTCGTATAGTATCGGAAGTGCTGGAGTCAAACGGTTCTTCATCAATGGGAACTATATGTTCAGGAATTCTGGCTCTTATGGATGGCGGAGTCCCAATCAAAGCACCTGTTTCAGGCATTGCAATGGGACTTGTACAAGAAGGGGATAATGTAATTATCCTGTCGGATATACTTGGCGATGAAGATCAAGCCGGAGACATGGATTTTAAGGTTGCAGGCACATGTGACGGAATAACAGCCTTGCAGATGGATATTAAAATTCACGAACTTTCAAAAGATATAATGCAGAAAGCCCTTGAGCGGGCCCGCGTCGGCAGGCTTTTTATTCTTGACAAAATGCTGGCAGCTCTAAAGGAACCCCGCGAGGAAGTTTCCCCTCATGCCCCAAAAATAATTACCATAAAGATTAATCCCGACAAGATACGAGAAATAATAGGGCCTGGAGGAAAGATCATCAGGGCAATGCAGAGTGAAACAAATACTACAATAGAAATAGATGATTTGGGCATTATTAAAATTGCCGCGGTTTCTGAAAAAGATGCAAATGCAGCATTGGAAATGATCAAGGAAATCACAAGAGAGCCAGAGGTCGGAGTGATTTATGAAGGTACTGTCGTAAAGATAATGGACTTTGGGGCATTTGTTCAGATAATGCCAAACGTAGACGGCCTTGTGCATATTTCACAACTTGCTTCACATCGCGTAGTAAAAGTTACAGATATAGTTAAGGAAGGAGAAAAAATAAGGGTTAAGGTTCTTGAAGTAAACAACGGAAAAATACGCCTGAGTCGCAAAGCTGTTATAGAAGAGGAAAATGGATAAAATAGTAAATAAAACCATTCTTAATAATGGCATCAGGATTTTATCCAAAAAAATACCCCATGCACGTAGTGTTTCAATGGGAATCTGGGTAAATGTAGGAGCCAGAGATGAAGCTCCATCTGAAAACGGACTTTCGCATTTTATTGAACACATGATTTTCAAGGGGACAAAAAAGCGGTCCGCCCTTCAAATAGCCAAGGAATTTGACTCTATCGGCGGGAATACCAATGCCTTTACAACCATGGAAAACACCTGTTACCATGCAAAGGTAATGGACACACACTTAGATACCATGGTTGATATTCTTTCCGATATATTTTTATGCTCAGCATTTGAATCAATAGAGGTTGAAAAAGAACGTACAGTTATAGTTCAGGAAATTGCAATGACCGAAGACGCCCCGGAAGAATACATTCACACTCTTTCAGGACATACTTACTGGGGCGATAACCCGTTGGGACAATCAATACTTGGTTCTCGTGAAAACATTTTAAGCTTTGAAACTGAAAGCATTAGAAATTTTTTTTCCAGGCTTTATCAGCCCGAACATATCTTGATATCAATTGCAGGTAATGTAGAGCATGATCATTTTGTCAATCTCGTCAGGCAACAATTTGAATCAATTAAAGCAAGTAATGGTTTACCTGTTCGTACAACCCCAACCGGCAGATCTAAGGTCGCCATTTATTCCAGGGATCTTGAGCAGGTTCATATCTGCATAGGCACAAAAGGCTTATCCATTACTGATCCAGGGCGTTATGCCTTTTCACTGATTAATACCATACTTGGTGGAAACATGAGTTCACGGCTCTTTCAGGAAATTCGTGAAAACAGAGGACTTGCTTACTCTGTTTACTCCTTTATATCCCCGCATGTTGATACAGGTATGTTCGGTATCTATGAAGGAGTCAATCCTGAAAATGATAGAGAAACCATAGACATCATCCTGAATGAAATGCTCAAATTAAAAGAAATTCCGGTTGACTTAACGGAACTGCAAAGCGCAAAGGAATATACAAAAGGCAATCTTATGCTTGCATCAGAAAGTATTGACAGCCAAATGGTTCGGTTAGCGCAGAATGAAATCCATTTTGGGCGTTATATTCCCCTGCAGGAAGTTGTAGATAAAATTGAAAAAGTCAAAGCGGATAATATTATTGATACAGCATCAACCTTGTTTGATAATGACCAGCTTGCAATTACTCTACTTGGTCCTGTTTCCGACAAAAAGTTATATGAAGATATAGTAACCGCTCACAGTTGACGGTTTATAGTTCACGGTTCACGGTTGATCAAAACATAAAACCGTGAACCGACAACCGTGAACTGTAAACGGCTCCACCAAAATTAACTTATGAATCATAACCTTACTATTAAACTGCTTCGCATCAGGCCTGACGATGATGCAGATATACCTCTGCCGCAATATATGACTTCACAGTCTGCAGGAATGGATATATATGCGGCCATCAAAAAAGACCTTCTCCTTAAAAAAGGTGAAATCTCCTTGATTCCAACAGGATTTGCCCTGGCCATTCCGGAAGGATTTGAAGCCCAGATCCGTCCACGAAGCGGATTGGCAGTTAAGCATGGTATCGGTCTTATAAATTCACCCGGTACAATTGACTCTGACTATCGCGGAGAGGTAATGATCCCGGCTATAAATCTCGGCAATAAAAATTATACTGTCAAAAGAGGTGACAGAATAGCTCAGATGATCATAAAAAGAGTTTATCATGCCGGGATCGAAGTTGTAGAACAATTAGATACAACTGTTCGCGACATTGGTGGTTTCGGGCATACCGGAAAATAAATCCTGTTAATTCTGTCAAAAAAGTCTCTTTGTAAAAGTTGGATTATATGAATGTCGGACAATCAATTCTGAACAATTCAACTGAGGATTACAATCTTGCAATATGTATGCTGGCAAGCGGCAGCAAAGGAAATGCTATTTTTATTTCCAACGGATCCACCTCAATACTTGTTGATGCGGGTCTTTCCGGAATAGAAATTGAACGCAGACTAAGATCAACAGGGCTTAATCCCGAAAATCTTGACGCTATACTTGTATCTCATGAACACACCGACCATATTCAGGGCGTAGGAGTTCTTTCACGCCGTTTTGACCTGCCTGTATACATAAACAGCAAGACAATAAAAGCTGCCTCATCTAAATTAAAAAATATTAAAGACATAAGAAGCTTTGAGTGCGGTTCAGCGTTTATGTTAAAAACGTTGGCTCTGCATCCATTTTCAATATCCCATGATGCTCAAGATCCTGCCGGTTTTACCATAAAACAAAATGGTTCAAAAATCGGCATTGCAACAGATCTTGGAATTGCTACCTTAATGGTTAAGGAGCATCTTAAAGACTGCTCGTTGCTGGTTCTTGAAGCAAACCATGATCAGACCATGCTCGCAAACGGGCCATATCCCTGGCCACTAAAACAACGTATTAAAAGCCGAACCGGGCACCTTTCAAACGAAGATTCAAAAAATCTTTTAAATGAAATCAAACACAATAAACTGCAACATGTAATTCTTGCTCATCTAAGCGAAACAAATAATACCCCTGAAAAAGCATTAAGTGTTGTCGGGCAAACTCTTACCAATATTGATACCAGACTTAGCGTTGCTTCACAGTATGAATCTGGTGAGTTACTGTGCATCAAATAGATTTATGGTTAGGATTTACCGTGTTTTTTCAATGAGTTAATGGTTAGAAGGAGAAGCGAATAAAAATTTGTTAATCATGCTAACGATAATTTTTGCCTGTAAGCAAAAATACTATCTTTTATTTTTGCTTACAGGCAAAAAAGTTGATTATTTTGCAAATAAGTGGTATTATATATTTTATGCTGAAAAACAGATACTTGATTAAATATATCCTTGAAGACCTGTCTGAGAAAATGGTGTTTGTCGGCGGTCCCAGGCAGGTTGGCAAAACGACCCTTGCCAGAGAGTTTGTGGCCAAGCATTTCCAGAAAACCGGTTACTATAACTTAAATGTTGCGCTAAATAATTTTGATTTGTCTTACAGGCTTATGTATAATGACTTTAAAAGATAAATCAACTATAAGAACTTCAAAATAGCGAGTTTGCATAAATAATACCAACTAACTATCTGTAATTATTGCATTATATTAAACACAAAATATCTTAAATAAACTATGTTTTCCAAAAATTGTAAAAGCTTTAAAAGCTTACACAATAAGCGATCAGACGAATTCGTTTAATCAAACATAGCAGTTAGAGATTTTTACATGGCAGAATGCCTGCAAATCTCTATCTTATAACGCATTGCAGCAATTTACTTAAATTTAGCGCAACATTTAAGTATAACTGGGACAGCAGAAGCGATCGCCGTAAAATAATGCAGTCGAACTGGCCAGGTAATGCTGAATTAATCATTCTTGATGAAATATATAAATATAGGAAATGGAAGTCATTTGTTAAAGAGCTCTCTCGACATCGTAACTATCTATAATCATTAAAACATATTCCTGATAGCTAATTATTTCAATCCCTTTTTTGCTACCGCAAGGAAGCTCTCGGGATACCTCACCCCAAACGAAATGGTCCATAGCGGCAGGCTACTGCCGAGAACCGCCAAAAAATTTGCCTCTAATTATCCCAATGGTATAGACAGAATCAAGATTCTGATTATATTTATAATAGGGTCTGTTTTTCCGACGAATGCCACTCGGTGTCTTTGACAACATGTACCATTTTAATCCTCCAATGTTGATTAATTTATTAGAAAATTAATATGCCACACATCGTATCGTAAGGTCTATAGCTATCTTAACCTTATTGCTTAAT
>JAJSZO010000037.1:0-9507 GCA_030262795.1 Deltaproteobacteria bacterium
TAAACACATGAAACTGCATTGTGTACATTTTCGACCCAAATCTGTGCGCCTACCTGTGGAAGTTATTTCGTCCACGTTCCTTAATAAACTGTTATGCTTAAACCACCACGGTTGTCATGGCGGTAAAAAGGCAGATCGTTTATTGCCAGAAAAAGCCTGCCGCTTTGTGGCGCTACAATCTTTTTGTTATCACCTATAGCAAAAACAATATCATTAACCATCCCTAATAATGTGCCAAAAGGTACGTGAGGCAACTCTTTTTGAGAATCTAACTTACTGAAAAGCTTTTCCGCAGGATGTGCTCCATGACCCTCCGGTCCTGTGTTTGGCCAGGCTTGACTTTCAGTTTCAGGGGCTGCTGCCCAGGTTCCGCTGCATTTAATACTTATCTTTTCACCATTTGTGACTGAGATACGGGTGTCAAACCAGCCTGATTTTGCATCAAGGAAAAGGTTTATTCCTGTTTTCTTGTTTATTTCAATCGCCGGTGAAATAAATTCAAGGAATTCTTTGTCATCTATTAGTGAGAACATCTCAGGTTTGATTTTATCAAAATACATCTTTTCGTTTTTCATATCCTCCCGGGCACATTGGGCCCAAACTGAATATGGATCTTTTTTGATTGCTGTCTCAAAATATTTACGGCTTTCGCGTGTTTGACGTATTGCTTCTTGCAAAAGAGATAAACCAGCCTGTTTTTCGCCATTCCTTATTTTTTCAAGACCTTCATTCAGCCTTTTGTTTCTGCCGAATCTCTTGATACGGGCAATTTTTACATAAGCCTCTCCAAGATAACGGCAATAAGGGTATTTGGAAATAATAGTCTGATACCATGTTTCAGCTTTATTCCTTTTTCCGAGATTTTCATAACTCATGGCAGTGAAAAGCATGCAGTTGATAATATCTTGATGATCAAAGTTTTTTCGCTGATCAAGAAATACCTCCATTTTGTTAATTGCATTCTTAAATTGTTTTCTGGCAGCATCCGGCTTTTTTTTGTTTAATAAATGGATACCTGCATTGTAGCTTTCCCTGCCCTCAACCAATGCCCTTACCGGCTGATTTCTTTTTATGGAGCCTGATACAATCAGCACAAATGCTATCAAAATAACCAAAACGAGCAAAAAAGGCCGCAGAAATGTTAAACTTTTTTCTATCGGCATAAAAACTTTTTGAACGTATGCATAATTTGCCACAGGTAAACGTTTTAGAAAAAAACAACGTAAAATTAATATCATCAGCGTAATCCCTGTAATAGTCCATCCGAGTTTTTCCCAGAAGGTTCTCCCATAAGTCAAAACCACTTCGCTCTGTCTGGGTATAACCATCATAAAATGAGGGCTTACGGGATACACCTTGTTAGCACCTTTGACCTGCCACGCAGGGAAATAGGACACTTTAATAAGGTGGGGTAATCCGATCTTGTTGGTGGTAAAACGTATTTTCATGTGCTCCAGGTGGGTTTCAACTTTTATGTCTGTCCTGTCAAGAACATTCTTTTCAAAGCGGGCCAAGTCATAAACACTGTCTGTTTCATGAAAAAAAACAGATTGATCTTCCTCATTAATGATATAGTCCTCAGGGATTAGAAGCACATCTGTTTGATCCGGTTGTTTATACCACTCATAAAAATCATCAACCCAATTTTTTGAAGTATAAACAACCGGACGGATTTTAGGAACATCCACATACTTGCCATCACATTCAAGATAGCGGTAAATGGAAATGGGTCCGAATGTTGCCTCTTTTGCAAAAAGGGAAGATGCAGCTATGGCTTTCTTTGCTTTGTCTGTCATTAAAATTAATTGGGATATGTTATACAAATCAAAATGAGCCGGAAGCGCTTCAGGGTTCATCCTGGATAAAATACCTGTGCTTGGAGTCTTGATGTCTTGTGAATATTCTGTCTGGAAAAAAACCATGCACTTTGAGGCTATGGAAGAGGAGTAATGGATGCCTTCCATGGTCTGCCTGCCTGAAAAAAAAGGCAGAGATTCAAAGACCCGGTCTCCACCATATTGATTATATAGATCACATTTTTCATATCCCACCCTGGGGGCATTGAGCGGATTTTCACTTTCAGTCTTTCTTAGATAGTCGTTTGCCTCTTTAAATTCCTTATATCCAGGTTTTGCTTCATAGCCATAATTATTATAGCGATACCAGTAATCTGAAATAGATGTCCCGAATTTGACGACCACAACACAAAAAAGGCAAATAATTATAGCACCAAAAATCCTTGTGTTTAGTTTACATGAAGAGAAAAAACGTCCCAAAGCATCGGCAAAAAACAAAAGGATTAGAACAAACAGGATAGGAGGCAAAAAACGTATGTCCGGAATCTTCAAGAAATGCGCTGCAAAATATGCAACTACGCAGCCAAAAATCAGGCTTGCAAACATACCAAAGGTCTCAGGGGAAAGGGGGATTTTTTGTAGTAATGGATGAACTTCTTTTTGTCTCTTTAAAATTTGCAAAGCTATGCCCGGACCTGAAACAAGAAAAACAAGTGCCAGTCCTGCAATTGTATATGGCCAGTTTACAAAATCCTGCCAGATCAAATAAACAGGTGTTGTATATGGATGACGATAGGCCAGAAGCGGCAAAATCCAGAATGCCATAATCCCGAATCCAACCCATGAAACCTTCCACAAATATCGTACTTGTCCTTTTGCAAAATACCAATAGAGTACCAGAAAAACTGCCGGAATGAAGACAAATAAATGGGAAAGGCCGATAAGGCCCAAAATAATGCCATTTTTGATCGCACCTTTTCCGGTTTTCGCCCCATGGTATAAAGAACCCATAAACCAGGGTAACAGTGCAAAAGCAAACATGTAGCAAAATTCACCTGCAAAGGTGCTTAAGGCGTTACCACCAAACATGATGTAGAATTCATTAAACAAAAATAAAAGGGAAGCCGCAGCGCCTATTATCGGAGCTGGAAAACGATATGTCATGGCCCGCAGGCCAAAATAAGTGGAGATAGGCAGGATAAAAATGCCGCTTATGATGGCTATTTTCAGTGTGACGGTAAGAGGAATGCCAAAGAAATAACCTGGTAAAACGGCAAGCAAAAAGGGTGGAATAAAATAGAAACTGAAATTGGGGTAACCGCAAAAATTCCCCATATCCCATCCGGTCAGACGTCCCTGGGGAAGCAAAACATTGAGCATGTGATGGGCCACACCATACCAGCTTGCAGTATCCCCACCTGTCACTACTGTATCCAGAAAAAGAAGTCTTATGTCAAAATAGACTGACAGAAAAGTGAGAAGAAACCCCAACAACAAAATATCGGTAATATTTTCCGTTTTTGAGTTATGATTCATTTCTTGGCCAAAAACTGCATAACCCGGCTCTTTAGCTCTTTATTATTCTCCGGAACAATTCCGATTACAACCGCATCATCAGGATAATACTCCCATATCCGGTCAACAGCCTTTTTCCATCGCCTCGGGTTAATATCCATAGACCGCCGGAAAAGCTGTTGAAACTTTCTGACTCCATCTTCCCGAAACAAGATTCTGCCCTTCCCTTTTTCATCGCTTTCAGCTTTCAGCCTTGAACCTTGAACCTTGAACCTTAAACCTTTTTCATTAAGCATACTCGACCGCCACACCCAGTACCACGCCACATCAAAGAGCATATTCGCATCAATCGGAGCGCAGTAAATTCCTGTATCAAAACATTCTTCGGCCAATGGAAGCCATTTGTTCACATAATTGTATGGATCGTAACTCTTAAACGAATAGCGTTTGCCTAAATCATACCAGTATATTCCTCTCGCAGGGTTGAGCCGTACAGCCTTTTCCAGATTTGAAATGACCTGTTCATTATACTCCTTGCGAAGAGTTTCATCTGCAACCCCGGCCTCCATATAATATCCGGCCAGCTTAAAGCGATACTCTGCATTGCCTGGATTGCGATCAATAGCCTCCTGAATTTCGGTAAGATATGGTTTCCAGTTCAAATTCATGGTGGAGTTCCACTCTGTAGCGCATTTTGCCTCTGCAATAAAATGACGGCCCGTTATGAAAACAGAGGCTGCAAAGGCGCTGAAAACTATACTCGCTAATATGATCCGCCTCGCAGGGGTCAATGGTATTCTTCGAATCCCGTAAAAAAACTTTTCACTATAACCGCGTCTCTGCCTGTGAACCGCAACATAACCGATCCCCAGCAACGCTGCCAGTGTCATGGGATTTGCGGGAATGTGCATGTTGAAATCAAAATAGCTGTGAAAACCCATAGAAAGAAGTCCGGCCATCACACCCGCGCCGATTCCAATCGCATAATGATCTCGTCTTTGCCGCCAGATACAAATCATTTTAATAATGTATAAGATAAAGGCCATGAGAATCAGAAATTCTCCGACCAATCCGGCCTCTGTTCCCGCCTCAAGCCAGTCGTTGTGAGAATAACCGCTTGAGGAAACGCCATCATAATCTTGTGGCATATACCTGGGGTAAAGATAACAAAAATTTCCCCAACCCACTCCAAACAGAGGATAATCCAAAATCATCGGAATCATTGATTTGGTAACATACATGCGATTGTAAAAGCCTTTTGTGCGTTCAAACTTTTCAAGAGTCGGATCAATTCCCACATAAAGACTGTAACCAATTATAACCAGGCAGAAGCACAGAGCCAGCAACCCGTATTTACCCTGTTTTTTTTTCGTGAAAAACAACAGAGACATCAATAGCATTGACGCACCCAGGGAGAGAATACCTCCACGAGATGCAGAAAGCAGAAGAGCCACGCCCATAAGCGTTGCGCTGAAAAATAAAAATATCATCTTCGGGTTGGATGATTCAGGGGAAAACCAGCTCACCATAGCCTGCACAACCGCTCTCAGCCTGCCGGACATCCGAACTTTGATTTCTGATATCCGACCTCTGACATCCGATCTTTGCTTCGTCTGGGCCAACATGAACCCGAATATAAGCGGAACAAGCATCTGCATATAACCGGCAAAGTGATTGGAGCCGATAAAAGTACCGCTGGCAAAATGACCGCCTCCAACACGGCTCTTCCACCACCACACCCTGGGCGTTATGCTGAAAACCTGAAAAACAGCATAAACCGCCTCAAAAATGCCCACCAAAGCCAGGATATAAATAAGGATATTGATCCGCTTTTTGGATCTGACAGTATTGAGTACAAGGAAGAACATCCCGATATAAGCGGCCAGTTTGAGCCATTCAATAACGGCAGGATGGAGATAATAGGCAAGGCAAAACCATCTCTGCCCCTGTGCAGTAAAATCCGCTGCCTTGTCCATCAGATCAAAAAGCCGCATTTTATCGGCAAATGTTTGCGGAGAAAGAAAAGAGATCAAAGAAGATGGGAGGGGTATCATTTGCAGCCCGATAAGGAGAAGAAGCAAAACCATAAACAGGTTCACAGGAGTCTTTACCCACTCAATGACATCCCTTTTTGAAAACAGCAGCCTTTCCACACACCATAGAGCCAGTAGAAAGAAAACTCCGAATTCTATCAGACTGTATGCCCATACATGGACAGACCCGAAGACAAGGGGAGCGAAGATAAGGAGAAAAATAACTCCCACAAAAATGATCCGGTCGCATATGCTTTGATTTTTAACCATATATCGGCTTATCATAGGACACTTTCAAGCGTCAACTCTCATTTTATAATTCTGATGCTCTTTCCTCTTGCAATGGATTTGTGATATTAGTTATATTAAGGAACGTGGACGAAATAACTTCCCCAACTATGCATCACAGCTTCAGGTCGCCTACTTGGGGAAGTTAATTCGTCCACGTTCCTAACAGTTCACTTCACCCCATACACCCTAAGTGCCGGAGGTGATATTAAAATGAATCCGATAGATACTATTTTAAAGAATACAAGAATGAGGACTAAGATTCTCGTGGCAACCATAATGGTTGTAGGATTCTTCATGGGACTAAGTCTCTATAAAAGTTTGGCCATACATAAAGAAACCGCCATGAACCAGGTAGCCCGTTCATCAGACCATCTGCTTGAGAGTATTTATAGTGGAATTAAATTCCCTATGTCAGTGGGCGACAGCAAAACTATTAGAGAGCAGATGAAGGACATAAAAAAGCATATGGAGGGTGTTCAGGTCTATATTTCCGACTTTCTAAAGATGATTATCTATGCTTCCGAAGACGAGCGAATTCGCGAAAGCATGGCAATGTTCCTTTATGAAAGCAAATCACGTGATGCCCTGGCCGAATCACTATTGACCGGTTATGCTCCTGATATATCCTTTCCCGAAATGGAAGACCATACTCCATATCTTATAACAATAAAACCTATTCTTAATGAAAACTCCTGCCATCATTGCCATGGCTCTGTCAGAAAAGTTCTCGGCGCTATGATCATCAAGCAGCCTCTCAAAGAGGTGTTTGCTGCTATTAGCAATACCCGTAACAGTCTTATTTTTTATTTTACTGCCGAAATCATTGGGATAATTGTGGTCATAAACTTTTTCTTCTCAAGGCTGGTTACTAAGCGAATCCAGCACTTGAGAGCAAAAACCGATCAGGTGGCTGGTGGAGATGTCACCGTTGTAGTACATGATGATCATAAAGATTCAATTGGAGGGCTGTCACGCAACTTCGACCTCATGGTAAAAAGCATACGTGACAGGATGGAATATGCCAACAGCCTCAAACTCGGAATTTCCGATCCCTTCTTCACTGTCGATCCGGAGATGAATGTAGTATTTATTAATGAGGCTGCAGCGCGACTGGCAGGCATGTCCCGTGAAGAGGCAATTGGAATGCCCTGTTGTGAAGTGTTCCATAGTTCTGCCTGTGAACGGAAGTGTCCTGTAAAAAGGGCTCTGAAAACCGATGAAACCACGGTAGGCCAACGGGTAACCATAAAAAATCGAAAAGGCCGCGATATCCCTGCGATGTCCAGTTCCGCTCTTCTGAAGGATTCCTCGGGAAAAGTTCTGGGAGGATTTGAGATTCTCCGTGATCTAACTGCCGAGGTAGAGGCGGAAGAGAGGCTTCAGGATGCGTACCTCCGGGAAGAAAAGGCTAAACAGGCTGCCGAAGCTGCTACCAAGGCAAAGAGCGAGTTTTTGGCCAATATGAGCCATGAAATCAGGACACCCATGAATGGGGTCATTGCCGCAGTAGAGCTGGCGCTGTCTGAAAAAATGTCTCCCAGGGCAGAGCGCTATCTGGAAATAATACAATCTTCCGCTTATTCCCTGCTTGGAATCATCAATGATATCCTGGATTTTTCAAAAATCGAAGCTGATAAGCTCAATATAGAAACACACCCGTTTTTGTTAGATGAGGTAATAGATAGAATAACGGACGTGTTTATGACTGAGGCTGCCGGTAAGAGGATAGAACTCCTTATTGATATTGATCTTGAAGCGCCAAATGCTCTGATCGGCGATCCCTTACGCCTTCAACAAATCCTCAAAAATCTGATAGGCAATGCTGTTAAATTTACGGAAATTGGAGGGATCATTCTTGTGAGAGTAACAGAGTCCGAAAAATCGGCAGACCGGACAACTCTGACGTTTTCCGTAAAAGACACAGGTATAGGAATAGCGCCAAAATACTTGTCCAGGCTTTTTAAACCTTTCAGCCAGGTTGATACATCCACCACGCGAAAATATGAGGGCACAGGGCTTGGATTGAGTATTTGCAAACGATTAGTGGAAATGATGGGCGGCAGAATCTGGGTTGAAAGTAAATTGGGAAAGGGAAGCACTTTCAGCTTTACAATATCTCTCGGCCTGCAATCTGCGGATCAGAAACAAAAGTTTGTGCCTCCTCCAGATATTCAACACTTAAACGTGCTGGTCATTGACGATTGTGCTGACAGCAGACTTATCATGCAAAAAATGCTGGAGTCTTTTGGTTTGCGAGTAAAGTCGGTCTCATCCGGCGAGGAATCAATAGAAGTCCTGGAAACAAATAAAACACGAAAAAAACCTTTTGAACTGGTTGTAATTGACTGGATGATGCCCGGGCTAAGTGGACTTGAGACTTCAAAAAAAATCAGGAAAAACTTGAAGCTGACTATCCCGATAATATTGATGACTGCTTTTGAGAAAGAAAACGAAATACTGGATGCTGAAAATGCAGGAGTCAACGCGTTCCTTACCAAACCCATACACCAGTCAACGCTTTTTAATGCTATCATGGATACCTTTGGGAAAAAAGCGCTGAAAATAGAGGGCAAAGAAAAACATATCACCACGAGGGCAAGTATTTACAAGAACTTTCTCAGGGGAATCCGAATTCTTGTGGCAGAAGACAATCCCACCAATCAGGAAATCGCATTGGCGATACTTGAAGGAGCAGGGATTGTTGTTGAAATTGCCGATAATGGAAAAAAGGCAGTCGAGGCTGTTCAAAAAAGTCGTTTTGATGTTGTGCTAATGGACATTCAGATGCCTGGAATGGATGGATATGAGGCAACGAAAATGATTCGGAAAGACTCTAAGTTTAAATCCCTTCCCATCATCGCCATGACCGCCCATGCCATGAAAGGCGATGAGGAAAAGTGCCTGGAAGCAGGAATGGACGGCTACGTATCCAAACCCATCAGTCAGGACAGGCTATTCCATACTATATGGAAATCAATGAAACACCGGAAAAAAGCACTGTATCCCGGGAAGCCGGAAACCCCGGAAGCTACAGACATTACAGTTGCACAAACCGAAGATCTCCCGGAAAGACTCCCTGGAATCAACATTCAGGATGCCCTGAGCGCACTGAATATAGAAAAAGCTGTTTTCAAACATATACTCACAGGATTTCTAAAAAACAATAAAAAGAGCGCAAACAAAATAAGAGACGCTTTTGACGGAAAAGACTGGGAATCACTTGTGCAGATCGCCCACAGTCTAAAGGGAAGCGCCGGCAATATAGGAGCAGACAAGCTGTATAAAACGGCCCATGAACTCGAAACCGTTAGTAGAGAGGGAGTGCCAACCTCTGCTTTGCTCGACAAAGTGGAAACCGCTTTGAACCAGGTTTTGCAATCGCTGCAATTGCTTACTGATACCTCAAAAACTGAACCTTTACCCGGCAAAGAGCATGGTGCCGGTCACGATGTAGATCCGGCGCAGATCATACCAGTGCTGAAACAGCTTGCCGTTGCCATTGATCTTGCTGAGCCCGAAGAGATTGAAAAACATATGCAAGTCATTAAGAAATATCTCGACATCTCAATCCTCGAAAATCTTGAAGACCAGGTAAATGACTATGAATATGACAGGGCTTTAAAAACGCTTCAAGGGATTATGGAAGAAATGGAGAAAAGGAATTAGGAATTAGGAATTAGGAATTAGGAATTTAGGGATTTAGGGATTGAAAAAGGATGCCAAATGATCAGCAGACTTATTATTAAATGCCGGATTATGATCTTCCTGTTTACCTTATTAATTACCTTATTAATTACAGGATTAATTACAGGTACCTCTCTAGGACAAGAAAATCCGGTAAAAATCGGCGTCCTGGCCATAAGAGGAGCGGA
>JAJSZO010000037.1:9607-15834 GCA_030262795.1 Deltaproteobacteria bacterium
GATGTTCTCAGAATCTACTGGCCCTGGATTTTATTTACTATTGTTTTGTTTTTTGTGATAACGGGTTTCAGCATTGCAATCCTGATTCTAAATCGAAACATTAAAGCATCTCATATCAAGTTAGAAAATGTAAAGGCATATACCCGTGGACTTATTGAGAGCAGTCCCGATGCATTGGTCACCTTCGACGAAAACGGTGTTATTACCGATGTGAATGAACAGACGGCCAAACTTACCGGATGCGCCCGTGAAGAATTGATAAACAGCCAGTTCCGCTACTACTTCACGGATCCGGAAAGAGCGTACGTCGGGGTAAAAAGATCTTTTGAGGAAGGGAAAGTAACAGACTACGAGCTTGTGATGAAATCAAAGACAGGCGAGTTAACGGTCGTCTCTTATAATGCCATAGTATATATGGATGAGAAAGGAGAGGCCAGAGGGGTCTTTGCAGCAGCGAGAGATATCAGCGAGAGTAAACTGGTTGAAAAAGAATTGATTAAAGCCAAAGAAGCTGCCGAAGCCGCCACCATCGCCAAGAGCGAGTTTTTGGCTAATATGAGCCATGAAATCCGGACACCCATGAACGGGGTCATTGCCGCCGCAGAGCTTGCGCTATCCGAAAAAATGCCTCCCAGGGCAGAGCGCTATCTGGAAATAATACAATCTTCCGCTTATTCCCTGCTTGGAATCATCAATGATATCCTGGATTTTTCAAAGATCGAAGCTGATAAGCTCGAGATAGAAACACGACCGTTTTTGTTAGACGAGGTAATAGATAGAATAACGGACGTGTTTATGAGTGAGGTTGCCGGTAAGAGGATCGAACTCCTTGTTGATATTGATCTTGAAGCGCCAAATGCCCTGATCGGCGACCCCCTCCGCCTTCAACAAATCCTCAAAAATCTGGTAAGCAATGCTGTTAAATTCACGGATGTTGGAGGGATCATTCTTGTGAGAGTAACAGAGTCCGAAAAATCGGCAGACCGGACAACTCTGACATTTTCCGTAAAAGATACCGGTATAGGAATAGCGCCAAAATACTTGTCCAGGCTTTTTAAACCTTTCAGCCAGGTTGATACATCCAGCACGCGGGAATATGAGGGCACAGGACTTGGATTGAGTATTTGCAAACGATTAGTGGAAATAATGGGCGGCAAAATCTGGGTTGAAAGCGAATTGGGAAAGGGAAGCACTTTCAGCTTTACAGTATGTTTCGGCCTGCAACCTACGAATCAGAAACAAAAGCTCGTGCCTCCTCCTGATATTCAACACTTAAACGTACTGGTCGTTGACGACTGTGCTGACAGCAGGCTTATCATGCAAAAAATGCTGGAGTCTTTTGGTTTGCAGGTAACATCTGTCTCATCCGGCGAAGAATCGCTGACAGCTCTGAAAGAAAATGAAACACGGGAACAACCTTTTGAACTGGTTGTAATTGACTGGCTGATGCCCGTGCTGAGTGGAATTGAGACTTCAAAAAAAATCCGGAGAGACTTGAAGCTGACTATCCCGATAATACTGATGACCGCTTTTGGAAAAGAAAGCGAAATGCTGGATGCCGAAAAGGCAGGCATCAACGCATTCCTCACCAAACCCATACACCAGTCAACGCTTTTTAATGCTATTATGGATACTTTTGGAAAAAAAGCGCTGAAAATAGAGGAAAAGGAAAACCATATCACCACCAGGGCAAGTATTTACAAGAACTTTCTTAAAGGAATCCGAATTCTTGTGGTAGAAGACAATCTCACCAATCAGGAAATCGCATTGGCGATACTCGAAGGAGCAGGGATTGTTGTTGAAATTGCCGATAATGGAAAAAAGGCGGTCGAGGCTGTGCAAAGAAGTTGTTTCGATGCTGTACTTATGGACATCCAGATGCCTGAAATGGATGGCTATGAGGCAACGAAAATGATTCGAAAAAATTCTAAGTTTAAATCCCTTCCCATCATCGCCATGACCGCTCATGCCATGAAAGGTGATGAGGAAAAGTGCCTGGAAGCAGGAATGGATGGTTACATCTCCAAACCCATCAGTCAGGACAGATTATTCCATACTATATGGAAACTGGTAGAACGTCAGAAAAAAGCACCATGTCCCAGTGAGCCGGAAGCTATAGATGTTAGGGTTGCAGAAACTCAGGACCTCCCGGAAAGACTTCCCGGAATCAATATTCAAGAAGCCCTGAGCGTACTGAATATAGACAAAGATGTTTTCAAGCATATACTTATAGGCTTTCTAAAAAACAATAAAGAGAGTACAAACAAATTAAAAAACGCTTTTGACGAAAAAGACTGGGAATCACTTGTGCAGCTCGCTCACAGTCTAAAAGGAAGTGCAGGCAATATAGGAGCAGATAAGCTGTATAAAGCAGCCCATGAACTCGAAATCGCCGGCAGAGATGAAGCGCTGACATCTGCTTTGCTCGAAACAGTGGAAACCGCTCTGAACCAGGTTTTGGAATCACTGCAAATGCTTACCGATACCTTAAAAACTGAGCCTTTACCCGGCAAAGAGCGCGGCGCGGGTCCTGGTGTAGATCCGACGCATGTCATAGCAGTACTGAAACAGCTTGCCGATGCCCTCAATCTTGCTGAGCCGGAAGAGATTGAAAAACATATGCAAGTCATTAAGAAATATCTCGACATCTCAATCCTCGGAAATCTTGAAGACCAGGTAAATGACTATGAATATGACAGGGCTCTGAAAACGCTTAAGAGGATTATAGAAGAGATGGATAGAAATTAGGAATTACGAATTAGGAATTACGAATTTAGGGATTTAGGGATTGAAAAAGGATGCCAAATGATCAGTGGACTTTTTTACAGATGCATCAAAGGTGGCAACAATGGAAAAAAATAAGCCTCTGGTTTTGATTGTTGATGACAACTCAACCAATATTGATCTATTGGTAAACACATTAAAGAACGATTACCGGCTTGGTGTTGCCAAAAATGGACAGAAAGCGCTTGATTATACAGAAAAGCACCTGCCGGATCTGATCCTCCTAGACATCATGATGCCCGGAATGAATGGATACGAGGTATGTGGCAGACTGAAAACAGCCACTAGAACAAAAGACATTCCAGTAATTTTCATCACTGCAATGACTGAAACAGCGCACAAAACCAGAGCGTTTGAAGCAGGCGCTCTGGAT
The DNA here is from genome assembly GCA_030262795.1 of Deltaproteobacteria bacterium. Classification (GTDB taxonomy): domain Bacteria; phylum Desulfobacterota; class Desulfobacteria; order Desulfobacterales; family ETH-SRB1; genus B13-G4. Next base: position 12,765 of record JAJSZO010000037.1, read on the forward strand.
TACATCACAAAGCCTTTTCATACAGCAGAAGTAAAAGCAAGAGTCAGAACTCATCTCTTGTTAAAAAAGGCGCGTGAGCATGAGATATATATCGCCTCCAAGATCCAGAGAACTCTTCTGCTTGGTCAACCACCGCGCGATATTAATGGAATACAGATCGCTCAGTTAACGATTCCTTCACAAAAAGTCGATGGCGATTTCATTGACTTTTTTAAACTTAACAACCAGTGTTTTGACCTTGTAGTTGGAGATGTCATGGGCAAGGGGATTCCGGCAGCTTTGTTGGGAGCAGCCATAAAAAGTCATTTTTTGCGCGTTCTAAATGAACTGATTCGTTTGACTGACAAAAAGGAATTTCCCGATCCTGAAAAAATTATTTCATCAGTCCATTCCAGCATGATTGATCAACTGGAAGATTTAGAAACTTTTGTTACCTTATGTTATGCTCGATTCGATATGGCAAAATATTTGCTTAGTTTTGTTGATTGCGGCCATATGCGAACCATCCATTTTAATGCTGATTCAAACAAATGCAGTCTGCTTCGGGGAATGAACATGCCATTGGGCTTTCCTGAACAGGAACCTTTCAAGCAGACTTTGGTGTCTTTCAAACCAGGAGATTTTTTTGTCTTTTACTCTGACGGCCTGACAGAAGCCAAAAACCAGGATGGTGTTTTGTATGGCGAGAAACGGCTGGTCGATTTTGTGCAAAAAAACGCAATAATTGAACCCAAAGAGCTCATAAAAATGGTCCGAAAAACTGTTGTTGCGTTTTCACAATCCGACATTTTTGATGATGACCTCACATGCGTGTTGGTCGGTATTGACAAAAAATCTAATAGTCAGGCTCTGACAGATAAAGCAAAACTCGAAATCAAGAACGATCTGAAAGAACTGGCACGAGTTCGAGCCTTTGTTCGTAATTTTTGTGAAAATATCCCGGATTTTCCTCTTGATAACAACCGCATAAGCTTGATCGAATTAGCTGTTACCGAAGTTACGGCCAACATCATTAAACACGCATATGGAAAACATACTGATAAACAAATTCAAATAAATGCCCTGTTGTTGGATGACAAAATTGTTCTTCAATTTTACGATTGGGGCAAAGCGTTTGATCCGAAGTCTGTCCCACTGCCGGTATTTGACGGATCAAAAAGTGGTGGATTCGGGCTTCATATCATTTCTCATACTGTAGATGAAGTGGTATACTCACGTGATGAAAAAGGGAGAAATCACGTCTGCCTGACAATCTATAAATAGAGGAGAGTAACATGAAATTAAGCACGGACAAAATTGGCGATGTGATAGTTGTAACAGTGCTGACAAAAATTTTAGATGCAAGCAATGCTGAAGAATTTAAAATAGCCACAGCCCCCATACTTGAAAAAAACAACAAGGTTGTGTTTGAAATGAGTCAAATAAAATTTATGGACAGTTCCGGATGCGGAACCCTGCTTTCTTTTCTTAGGCAGTTGAAGAGTTCAAATGGCAATCTCAAACTGTGTAGAGTACAAGAAGAGGTCCGCATGCTGTTTGAGCTTGTTCGAATTGATCGAATAATAGAAATCTTTGACACAAAAGAAGAGGCTGTAAAGTCATTTTAAGATAAGGAACGGGGACGAATTAACTTCCACAAGTAGGCGCATAGATTTGGGGAAGTTATTTCGTCCGCGTTCCTAACTTCAACTCAACCAGGAAGGCGCTGTGAACCGCCTTTCAGCGGACGCGGTTTCTCATCAAGAGATGATAGGTTTTACCGCGACCACGGCGCTCAAAAAGGCAATTTCTGTATGGAAGTTTACAAGCATGCCAAGGTTTTGATTGTAGATGATGACCGCGAATTGTGCGATGTTGCTCAGGCGATAATCTCTTATTGGGAAATAAAGACGAAAATTGTTACCGACCCAAACATGGTTGCCAATCAAATGTCGGATTCTTTTTACAACATTGTGCTTCTTGATATTCTCATGCCTGATAAGTCCGGATTTGCTTTGATTCCGGAAATACACAGCCTTTCTCCCGACACCAAGATAATCGTTATGACCGGCTATGCTGACACTGAAAAGGCCATCAGAGCCATCAAACTGGGCGTCTTTGACTTTTTGGAAAAACCGATCACAATGGAGTTGCTGTCTCATGCCGTCAAGCGTGCACTTGATACCCAAAAGCTGGAATTTGACCTCTTGGTTCGTAGAAGAAAATTGGAGGAGGCAAACGAACAGATTATGGACACCAATAAGTCTCTGTCAGTTCTGGCGAGAAATTTTGAAAAGACGCGGGACTATACGGAAAATCAGATAATCAAAAAAATCAGGTCATTGATGATTCCCATTCTGAAAAAACTTCAACGAGACAAGAGCCTGGAAAGGCATAAAGCTGAATTGAGTATTTTGACCTTCGGGCTATCCGGCGACATGAAAATATTCGGTTTGCTTTCTTTCAGCGAGCTGCGTATAGCCTCCATGATAATGAGCGGGTTAACAAGCCGGAAAATAGCCAACGAGTTGTACATTTCTCTCAGGACGGTCGAAACCCACCGGAAGAATATCCGCAAGAAACTGAATATCAATAATTCCCACCAGAACCTCAGGGACTATCTTGAATTGAGGATGGCGAAAGACCAATACATTTTCGACTGATCCTTGCTTTTAACCCAAATCTATGCGCCTACTTGGGGAAGTTAATTCGTCCACGTTCCTTATATGGGTTGTTGAAGAAATAATGGGTATGTCTGTACCCGGAAAAGAACCCGTGTTGACTTCTCCTGCAGAGATAGTAAATAGATAGTGTATTAATTGACAGGGAAAAGAATGAAAACCGAACAAAGGAAATTTAGCCGATTCTTGGCGCAAGACACAGCGTTCGCAGTCTTGAGGCCTGCCTTCAGCAAGGTGGGGAAAATCAAAGACATAAGTGGCGGTGGTCTGGCTTTTTACTATATTGGCTATGATAGGCAACAAAACGACTCGTCAGAAATGGATATTTTCCTAAGCGAGGAGGGTGGTTTTCATCTATTCAAAATACCGTACAAGATAATACATGATTACAAAGTTGACGAGTACCAAAC
>JAJSZO010000038.1 GCA_030262795.1 Deltaproteobacteria bacterium
TTTCCGCCTTACAAAGAAGAGCCGCACGGGAAGGCATTCCTTATCAAACATTAATTGGAAGTGTGCTTCACAAATATGCCAGTGGATTCTTAAAAGAAGCCAGATAAAAATGAACTGGCATAATCAGGAGAAGACTTTGGTGTCAAAAGCTTAGCCTGAGCAGTGGAGTTTAGAGTACCAATTTCATCCAGAAAGAGACTGCCCTCGTTGGCGCATTCAAATTTACCGATCCTTCTTTCTGTTGCACCGGTAAAAGCACCTTTTTCATGTCCGAATAACTCACTTTCTATCAAAGTTTCGGGCTGGGCAGCGCAATTTACCTTGAAACGCTTTTTCCGCTCTCATGCTATTGTAATGGATTGCATTGGCCACAAGAATGCCAGTGATCCAACAGAAAAATCCACGAGATTCTTCATCATTATGTTCACAGCGTTTTTAGCTCGCATTCCTTTTAGATCATAAATTGTAATTGTTTGTATAAATGTTAAAGCAAAGGACGTTCCACTTCGCCGATAACGGCACTATATTGAGTTAACTATTCTTAATTACTAAATATTTATATGTATGATACAATAAGGATAATTATTATTTTGCCACGAATATGTTGGATTTACGTATATATATTACAAAATTGTAGATAGGATGAGCTAAAATGACAGGTTTGTAGATCTTGCGAATGCATTTGAACGAGTTAACATTTTTGTAGTTTATTAGATTGAGATTTAACAAAAATGTAATTTTATTATTTGTCTTCTTTTCTCTTGATAAACAAAATATATTGAAATATTAGTATGTTAAACTCCCTCTATTCTCTTATTGGCATATATATTGCTTTACTTTTAGATTATTACCCTAACGGGCTATCCACTTCGTTCTTGTTGCCATTACCTAATTCCTTGAATTATCGTTATATTCTTGGTATGGATAGTGAATGCCAAGTTTTGTCCACAACCAACTGTTTTTTTAGTAATTTTTGATTTTTTTTTACGAGAGCGAATTGGATAGCCCGTTTACCCTATTACTATAGAAATAAACTCAACTTTCGGAGTTAAAATGTGCATCAATAATTTCAATATGTTACATAGATAAAATCACAAATTTTATAGCATTATAAAGAACTTCTATAGACTATATTTTGGGCATATATCCACATAACATGTTGAAATAACATAAAATTATATATTTACCTCAAGTCCGAAAGTTGAGAAATAAACTTGTAGTTTATTGGGAGAAGGAGACGTCGTAGGGGTGGCTTTATGCCACCCGCCGATGAGGATTAGATCATTCGGAAGGATTCAGGAATTATCTAATCGCACAGGTAGAAAAATTTATAAGGGCCCTAAACCAAAGGAATAAACTTGTAGTTTCTAAGGAGAAAAAAACAATGTGTCGTTTATTTGCGATAACCAGCGATAAGCCCCTGTCTCCAATGAAAGCAATAGAGGCTCTGGATGTTATGCGTGAAGGGCATGACGGTTCCGGTGTAGGCCTTTTTTTGCGTGACCTGGGAGGACCTTTTGAAAATATGAAAGATGCCCCCATCATGTCAGGTATTTTCAGCGAAAAAGGGCTAAGGCGTCTGGACACATTTATGATGGAAATCGGTTTTATGACCAAATACAAATTGTCTATTAAAGCCCCCAAAACACCGCCTCACGGGACACCGAAAAGAGATATATACCTTATCCGTGCCTATGAATATCCGGAGGAATGGGATGGATTAAGCCGCAAGGAGTTACATGAAAGACTTCTTATAATACGTCTTCAGCTTCGCGAAATGGGAGAAGAAAAAAAAGATATGATAGTTTTCTCCTTCTGGCCTGACACAATTATGATCAAAGAAATCGGCAGTCCCATGGATGTTGCAAATTATTTAAAGCTTGACCGCAAAGAACTGGGGGCCAGGATAATAATGGCACAGGGCAGACAAAATACCAATTATGAAATCAATCTTTATGCGTGTCATCCTTTTTTCATCCAGGGTTTTTCCACAATGACCAATGGAGAAAATACCGCATTTATACCTATCAGGGAATATCTAATATCAAGAGGATTTCACGGGTACATGGGTTACCAGTCAGATTCAGAAGTTTTCACGCATATTCTGCATTATATATCTGCAAAGCTCGGACTTGGCATTGAAACTTACAAGCATATTATAACTCCGCTCCAAAATGAAGATCTTAAAGATCACCCGGATGCTTATTTTTTAAAACAGTTAAAACATTCTTGCAGAAGACTTATAATAGACGGACCAAACTGTATAATCGGATGTCTGCCTGACAACACTCTTTTCATGGCTCAGGATAGAAAGAAACTGCGGCCCGGTGTTGTGGGAGGAAAGCATGGAGTTTTTGCCTTTTCTTCTGAAATATGCGGACTCGACGCAGCTCTCCCCGACCGTGACAAGAGTAAAGACTTTCAACCAATGCATCTTGACACAGCCATAGTAGACACTGAACGTCAGGAGGTTAAAATATGTCGTCAAACAGACCAATTACCCCTTCCACTTTAAGTGTAAAAGATCTGCCCTGGCAGATCATGTGGGATAAAGACAAATGCACTCTTTGCGGAAAATGTACTGCTGTATGTCCGGTAAATGCAATTGAACTGGGAGTCTTTCGCAAAAGAACCATAGAAACAACTGTTGGACTGGAAAGTACTCCTTCCAATAATTTCAGGATTTATTATGGAATAAGGCAGAAAACTGATCCGGCATATAGTTGTATTGGATGTGCCATGTGCAATCTGGTCTGTCCTAATGATGCAATAATCCCTGCAAAAAGTGACGAGGCAGATAAGCTTAGGTTTCATATTAATCAGGGTGGGCAACCCCGCAGTCGCGGAGGCAGGCGAAGTACTCCGGACAGTCTTCTTGATATGATAAAATTCATAAGAATTTCAATGTTGACAGATCCGGCATTAGATGCCGGACGTCACGAATTTGAGCTTACAACGCTGCTCGGAAGGATTTTATCTCCTGAAGAAAATTTAAGTTTTCTTAACGAAAATGGCTGGATACCTCCTGTAAGAGAAATATATCCTCTTATGATAGGGGGGATGTCTTTTGGAGCTCTGTCGCCGAATATGTGGGAAGGGCTTCAACTGGGGGTATCTTATCTTAATGAAGAATTATCTATGCCTGTTCGCATCTGTACGGGTGAAGGCGGATGCCCGTCGAGATTGCTTCGCTCCAGGTTTTTAAAGTATGTTATCCTTCAGATTGCAAGTGGTTATTTTGGCTGGGATGAAATTATTCATGCTCTTCCTGATATGGAGGAAGATCCTTGCGCCATAGAGATAAAATATGGACAGGGAGCAAAGCCCGGTGATGGAGGGCTTCTTATGTGGTACAAGGTTAACAGGCTGATTGCAGCGATCCGTGGAGTGCCCACAGGAGTAAATCTTCCAAGCCCGCCCACACATCAGACACAATACTCTATAGAAGAATCAGTTGCCAAAATGATACAATCAATGTCAATGGCCTGGGGTTTCAGGGTTCCCGTTTATCCCAAGATTTCCGCCACATCAACAGCTCTGGCGGTTTTGAACAACCTGACCCGAAATCCTTATGCTGCCGGCCTTGCTATTGACGGAGAAGACGGTGGAACCGGAGCTGCCTATAATGTCTCAATGAATCATATGGGACATCCGATAGCGAGCAATATACGCGACGCTTATCTCAACCTTGTTAAAACAGGAATGCAAAATGAAATTCCGCTTATCGCAGGAGGCGGGATTGGAAAAAATGGCAACCTAACAGCAAACGCTGCTGCACTAATAATGCTCGGTGCAAGCTGTGTACAAATCGGCAAATACATCATGCAGGCTGCTGCCGGATGTTTAGGGTCAGAAACAGACAGGTGCAACATCTGCAACATCGGGTTATGCCCCAAGGGGATAACCTCACAAGATCCTCGCCTTTACAGGCGTCTTGATGTCGATAAGGTTGCACAGCGCGTAGTGGACGTTTTTCTGAGCTTTGACACAGAACTAAAGAAGATTGTTGCACCGTTAGGACGCTCAACATCCCTGCCAATAGGAATGTCTGATGCCATAGGAATAAATGATTACAACGCTGCAAATCGTCTTGCTATCAAATATGTTGTTTAGAATTTCGGAGAATTAAATGAACGACAACCAATATCATATAATTTCCGGTAAAAAATACGGCAACCGTTTAGACTCACGTATCCTTGAAGAACAAATTCAGAAAACTGTTGCGGACGGCTACAGGTATCTGGAGATAAAAGCCTTTGGCCAGCATGGAATTGGGGGGCGTCTGTGGAAAGTCGGTGATGACAAAGTCCATATCAGGATAGAGGGTCATCCGGGGCAGCGTGTTGGATCACTGGGATTTCCAAACACATTTATCGAAATTATGGGACCTGCGTCTGATGATGTTGGCTGGCTTAATGCTGGCGCACAGATAGTTGTTCACGGAAATGCCTCAAATGGAATAGCAAACGGCATGGCTCAGGGTAAAATTTACATCGCCGGTAATATTGGCTCCCGTGGCATGACCATGACAAAACACAACCCTCGTTTTGATCCCCCTGAATTGTGGGTTCTTGGCTCTGCAGGTGATTATTTCGGTGAATTCATGGCAGGAGGAATCGCTGTTATCTGCGGATTCGAGGCCCAGTTACCCGATAATGTTTTGGGGTTTCGGCCATTTGTGGGTATGGTAAGCGGCAAGACTTTTTTTCGCGGTCCACACAAGGGCTTTAGTCAGCCGGACGCTAAAATTGTGCCGATTACAGATGAAAACTGGGGCTGGCTTACTAAAAATCTGAAAATCTTTCTTAAAAATATTGGCAGGCCGGAACTTTTTGAAACTCTCTCTGATAAAAATGAGTGGCAGCTTCTAACCTCACGTACTCCGCAGGAAAGAACCGGACGCCGGCTGCTCCGTACCATGGAATCTTTTCATGAAGAAATATGGGATAACGAGCTTGGCAGAGGTGGTATATTTGGAGACCTGACAGATCTGGACAAAAGCCCCATACCTCTTATTACGACCGGCGAATTGAGACGTTTTGTTCCTGTATGGGAAAACAGAAAATATGCAGCTCCTTGTGAGACCGGTTGTCCCACAGGTATTCCTGTTCATGATCAATGGCGGCTGATAAGGGACGGCTGTATTGACGAAGCTGTGGACTTAGCTCTTGCATATACGCCTTTTCCTGCCTCTGTTTGCGGTTATCTATGCCCCAATCTCTGTATGCAGTCATGCACCAGACAATCAGCAGACATGGCTCCGATAGATGTAAAAAAACTCGGCAAGGCAAGCATAAATGCAACTCTTCCGGAACTACCGCCATTAAGCGGAAATAAAATTGCCGTAATTGGCGGCGGCCCCGCAGGAATTTCTGTTGCATGGCAGCTCAGGCAGCACGGGCATGAAGCAACTGTTTATGATATGTCGAAAACCCTTGGAGGAAAGATATCCTCGGTTATTCCGGACAGCCGGATTCCAAAAGAAGTAATCACAAAAGAACTGGAAAGGATACAAAAGATCATTCCACATATACATCTCCGGCAGCGTCTCGAACTGAAAGAAATCGAACAGCTCAGCGAAGATTTTGACTTCCTGATTATTGCCATTGGAGCGCAAAGGCCCAAAACAATTCCCATTCCGGGAAATGAAAAAATTATACCTGCTCTTGATTTTCTAATACAGGCAAAAACAGGTAAGACAAAACCCGGAGAAAAAGTAGTTATTATTGGTGCCGGAAATGTAGGATGCGATGTAGCAACCGAGGCATACAGATTTGGAGCAAAAGATATTACACTCATAGATGTTCAGGAACCAGCCTCATTTGGCGAGGAAAGAAAAAACGCAGAAGCTATCGGTGCAAAATTCAGATGGCCGTGCTTTACAAAGGAGATTACAAAAAAGGGTGTTAAGCTTATGACCGGGGAAGTCATACCTGCAGATACTGTAATTATATCCATAGGTGATGCCCCGGATATAGGATTTTTTCCGGAAAAAGTGGACACAAAACACGGATTCATTGTAGTTAATGACTACTATCAAACCACTGACCCAAAAATTTTTGCTATTGGCGATGCAGTAAAACCCGGGCTTTTAACAGATGCTATCGGGTCCGGCCGAAAAGCGGCAAACGCAATAATAAACATCCTGAAAGGCAAAAAACCTCTTGACGATACCCGGGAGATGATAGACCAAGAGCGAATTACTTTGGAATATTTTGATCCAAGAATAACTGTTTTTGATGACATTGAGCAATGCGGTTCACAATGTTCATCCTGCGGAACCTGCAGGGACTGCGGAATATGTGTTGAAGTATGCCCACAGTCCGCCATCAGCAGAAAGGAAATAAAAAACAACGATTTTGAAATGGTCGTAGATGAAACAAGGTGCATTGGCTGCGGATTCTGCGCAAAAGCCTGTCCTTGCGGAATCTGGAATATTATAGAAAACGTAACACTTTAGCCCTTTGAAAAAAAGGGGATCAAAAAAACACCTCTTCAAACATCTTAACGCCTTGCATTATTACCGAATAGTGTTATTGTTTATTACATGATTAAATCATTTCAGTGCAAAGAAACAAAAAAGATATTTGGCAGACGATTTTCTAAAAAACTACCTACAGACATCCAAGCAAATGCACGGCAAAAATTGGTTATTTTAGATTCTGCAACAACTATAAATGATTTAAGGATTCCTCCAGGCAATAGGCTTGAGGAATTAAAAGATGATCGTAAAGGGCAACATAGCATTCGTATTAATGGGCAATGGCGTATTTGTTTTGAATGGAAAAACGGAAACACATTTAATGTCAAAATAATTGATTACCATTAAGAAGCTCGACAGTCCTAAGTTTTTGTAACCTATTGAAAGCATTAATAGCGACAAAATCGAAGCAAGGTTTTCAAAACTAATGATTTCAATGGGTTAGATGACAATTTGTCTTTAGATACGGGCAGGAATATCAATTAAACAAAAGGTACATAAAAATGAAAACTCAAAAATTACCTCCTATTCATCCTGGCAAGATACTATTAGAAGAATTTCTGGAGCCAATGGGAATAACCCAATATCGCTTGGCAAAGGACACTTCTGTTCCACCTATAAGAATTAATGAAATAGTTCACCAAAAAAGATCAATTACAGCTGACACAGCCTTGCGCCTTGGAGTCTTTTTCAATATGACCCCTCATTTTTGGATGAACCTCCAAAGTCGGTATGAATTAGAGAAAGCAGAAGACCTCTTAGAAGATAAGCTTAAAGACGAAGTACATAGATACAAAACTGCCTGAGGTCACAGTCATAGAAAACAAACTTGTTGACTAACCTAAAATCTTGATCTCTGAACCAGTGACAATGAAAGCCATATTAGCTTTAGAAGACGGACGCACATTTGACTGCCACAGCTTTACCGGCCCGGGAGAAGCCTGGGGAGAAGTCGTATTTAATACAAGCATGACAGGATATCAGGAAGTATTGACAGATCCTTCATACAGGGGACAGATGGTTACCATGACATATCCCCTTATAGGCAATTATGGTATCAATCCTGAAGATATCGAATCTGACAGGATACATGTTTCTGCTTTTCTAATAAAAGAATATCAGGATTTCCCGAGCAACTTCAGATCAACATCTACTCTTGCAGATTATCTGAAAGCCCAGGGAATACTCGGCATTGAGCAGTTTGATACACGTGCGCTTACAAGGCATATCCGAAAAGCCGGCGCCATGCGTGCATTCATAACAACCCATGATCTGGACACGGCCTCCTGTTTAAAACGTGCAAGGGAAATTCCAGGCATGGCAGGGCAAGACCTTGTAAAAGAAGTAACAACAAAACTTCCTTATTTCTGGACACAAGGAAAGCCGGCTTATATCGAAAAAGATGTCTCTCTAAACAAAAATGTCTGGCAATACAGAGGAAGCAAACATTCTGTTGCGGTCTTTGACTTCGGAATAAAATACAATATATTACGATGTCTTGAATATGCCGGTTTTGAAATTTTAGTTGTTCCTGCCACAACCAGCGCTGAAACCATAAAACTTATTGAGCCTGACGGACTCTTTCTTTCAAACGGCCCTGGTGATCCGGAACCTGTCTTATGTGCAATAGATACCATCAGAACTCTTCTGTCATATCGTCCGATATTCGGTATCTGTCTTGGGCATCAGTTGCTTGCGCTGGCATTTGGCGCAAAAACATTCAAGTTAAAATTCGGACATCGAGGCTCAAACCAGCCTGTTAAAAATCTTTTAACAGGGAGAGTTGAAATAACGTCTCAAAATCATGGATTTGCTGTAGATACAGATAGCCTGAATGAAAAAAATATTAAAATAACCCACATAAACCTGAACGATAATACTATCGAAGGATTCAGGCACCGTGAACTGCCGATTTTTGCCGTCCAGTACCATCCTGAAGCATCTCCCGGTCCCCACGATTCAAAGTATCTATTTGATGAATTTAAAAAAATGATAACATCTTATAAGTTTTGATATTTTATCCTGAATATCCTGTTAATCCTGTCAAAAAAAAATTGATGAAATAATGCCGAAACGCACTGACATACACAAAATCCTGATAATTTTGTAGGCGACATCTACTTGACTGATGGCAGCAGTTTGTCTAAATAGTTTGCAATCTCCCTGGAATCTTCCATTAATAACACACGGTTTAAAGCTTTCTTTGTATCAGTCAATCTTACTTTCCTGATTAAATCTTTTATAACAGGAATAGAAGCAGGATTCATACTCAGTTTGTTTGTCTCAATAGCTGTAAAAAGATAGGCGCAACGAGGATTCGAAGCCGCCTCACCACAGATACTGACTTCTTTGTTGTTTTTCTTGCAGATCGAAACCACATCAAGGATTGTAGAAATCACAGCAGGATGCAGGGGGTCGTATAGCTCTGCCACCTTCTGGTTGTTTCTGTCCACCGCCAGAGTGTATTGGATAAGATCATTGGTACCGATACTCACGAAATCTATATAATGAAGTAATCTATCCAAAATTTTAACAGTGCCCGGGACCTCGACCATTATGCCGATATTTATCGTTGCATCAAACGGGGTCCCTCTTTGTTCCAGAAAACTCTTTTCTTCATCTAAAAACGATATAATTTTTCTGACCTCGCCTACTGATGTTATCATGGGAAATAGTATTTTGATGTGCCCAAAAGCCGATGCTTTTAATATAGCTCTTATCTGCGTTCTGAAGATCTCATCCAGCTCAAGAGAAACCCTGATTGATCTCCAGCCAAGATACGGATTCTGTTCCTTAGGGTAATCAAGATATGATAAGAATTTATCCCCGCCAACATCAAGTGTGCGGATAGTCACCGACCTTCCTTCTGCACCTTCTACTACTTTCTTATATAATAAAAACTGCTCATTTTCCGATGGAAATTCCTTTCTAACAAGAAAGGGAAACTCAGTTCTGTAAAGTCCGATATGGTCGGCACCGTATTTTTTAACCAGTTCAAGATCCGACAAGAGTCCGATATTTGCACCGAGCTTGATTTCATAACCATCTTTTGTTTTGGCCGCCAAGTTTCTCAGGACATCAAGCTGTTGAAACTTATTTGCCTTTTCTGCCTTTAATCTGGCGTATTCATCAATAATCACCTGCGGAGGTTTGCTGAAAACAAGACCTGATGTCCCGTCAACGATTAAAAAATCGTTTTCTTTTACGGTATCCAGCATGTCCCTTACACCGATCACCATCGGTAGCTCAAACGACTTGGCCAGGATCACCGTATGAGATGTTTTTCCACCCCTGGAAAGAACAATTCCTTTTAAGTTGTCCTGCCTAAGGCCGATAAGGTCTATGGGCGAAATATCAGAAGCAATAACAACTGTTTCTCTTTCAAACTGCCTGTTTTCCTGTCCTTCATATCCAAGGAGTTTTTTCAACACCCGCTTGCCTATATCTTCTATGTCAGAGCCCCTTTCTCTTAAATAGGGATCCTCCATGCCGGAAAAAAACTCTACATATTTCAAGATAGCCTTTTTCAAAGCATATTCGGCACAAGAGCCTTCCTTAATATGCGCTATTATTTTCTTCTTAAATGACCTATCCTGAAGCGCCATGACCTGTGCATCAAGGATAGCTTCATCTTGCCCTGACATATCTTTTACGTGTTTTGTAAGAGCTATGATTTCTTCCTGAGAACGTGTAAATGCGGCTTCAAGTCTGCTGATTTCAGGTGATACATCCTCTGTTTCCTCATATTCTATCTGGTCAAAGCCGATACTTTCCCCCAAATAGTGCGCATAACCTTCGGCAAAGCCAGGCGATACAGGCATGCCTCTGATCAGACCCTTCTTTCCCCTCTTTCCCTTTTTTGCTGTTTTTTCAGCGTACATTTCCACTTCTTCTAACAGCTTTTCCTCTAAGTCTCGCCTGTCCTGCCGTTCCTTTTTCAGGTCTTCAAGAAGACCGCTGTACGCTACCGTTGCAGAAATTTGGCTGGCTATGGTTGTAAACAGATTGATATCGGACTTGGATATAGCGTCTTCTTGCACGGTTTGGATAACAAGTACGCCGAGAACGTTCTGATGGTATACCAGGGGCACGCCCAAAAAGGTCTTATAGATGTCTTCTCCACTTTCCTTGAAAAACTTGTATCTGGGATGTGCAGCCGGATTTACAACAAACGCTGGCTGCATTTTTTCTAAAACAAAACCGGTAAGTCCTTCATGAATGCTCATTCGAACTCCGCCTATGGATTCTTTACGTAACCCAACGGTCGCCTGTAGTACAAGAGAAAGCTTATCTGTATCCAGAAGATATACGGAACATACATCTATATTAAATTTGTCAGCAACAAGTTCGACAATCTTTTCCAGCGTCCTGTGCGGTCGGGCAGATTCCGTTATTATCTTTCCGATATCTTCCAGTATGCTGATCTTGTTTCCATCCATTTCGATATAACTCCACCTTCTGTTAATGATAGCTGAATTAAAAGCCAATGAGAAATTTTTATACACATATTATGCCAAACTTTTCAAAGAAAGAAAAAAATCCGAGCATCGAAACTTGGTCAAATCAATTTCCTTTTACATTTTCCTACATTCCGGTAGAAATGGCCTCAAATTCTACCATACCGTAGGATGCAATGCCATATTATTTCCACGAAACATAGCATGAAACACATTAGTTTCTACCTATAATATTCGATAGTTAGATCCGCGAACATATTCACCACACAGAGTTGGCACGCCTCTTGATATACATTTAAACAAAGTTCAAACTCAATGTATTATTTATAACAGGAGGCATGAAATGAGAAAGATTGCAATGTACGGAAAAGGTGGAATCGGAAAATCGACTACTTGTCAAAACCTTGTGGCAGGTCTTGCAGAAAAGGGAAACAAGATCATGGTGGTCGGCTGTGATCCAAAAGCAGATTCAACCAGACTTCTTCTTGGCGGTCTTAACCAGCATACGGTTTTAGATACCCTGAGAAAAGAAGGTGAAGACGTGGAACTCAATGACGTCAGGAAGATAGGATACAAAGGTATCTATTGTACTGAATCCGGAGGCCCGGAACCGGGTGTGGGATGTGCTGGTCGCGGGATAATTACATCAATCAACCTCTTGGAGCAGCTCGGAGCCTATTCTGAAGATGAAAACATGGATTTTGTATTTTATGACGTACTCGGCGACGTGGTCTGTGGAGGGTTTGCCATGCCTATGCGTGAGGGCAAGGCACGGGAAATTTATATCGTGGTCTCAGGTGAGATGATGGCCATGTATGCGGCAAACAACATCTGCAAGGGGATTTTGAAATTTGCTGAAACAGGAGGCATACGGTTGGCAGGGCTTATATGCAACAGCCGCAAAGTGGACAACGAAAGAGAGATGATAGAAAAGTTTGCAGAAAGACTTGGATCCCACATGATATATTTTGTTCCAAGGGACAACATGGTTCAGAAGGCAGAAATTAACAGAAAAACTGTTATAGAGTTTGAGCCGGATCACCCACAGGCGCATGAATACAGGGCGCTTGCAAAAAAAATAGAGGAAAATGACAATTTTGTTATACCGAAGCCTCTTGAGATGGATGAACTTGAAAAGCTTCTCATAAATTTAGGGATACAGGGATAATCGAACTTTTTGGTAATTTTACATAGTACATAGAGAGGAAAATGCAAATGATAATGATCAGATCAATTGTAAGACCTGGAAAATCGGATGATGTGCTTGCAGCTTTAATGGATGCCGGATTTCCTGCGGTTACAAAAATGTCTGTTGTGGGAAGAGGCAAGCAGAGAGGGATTAAAATCGGAGATATTACATACGATGAAATATCAAAAGAGCTTTTGCTTACAGTTGTAAACGAAGAGGATAAGGATATTCTCATAAAAACCGTAATGGGAGCCGCGAGAACAGGGGAAAAAGGCGCTTTCGGAGACGGCAAAATATTTGTAACACCTGTAGATGAGGTTTATACGATAAGCTCGGGAATAAAAGAGACATCTTCCGGAGAAAGTTCAGAGGTGAAAATATGAAAGAGGTAATGGCTGTTATACGCATGAACATGATTAACAAGACAAAAATAGCCCTTGCCGACGCCGGGATATCTTCCATTACAGCAAGAGACTGTCTGGGCAGGGGAAAAGGGCTTGTCGATTTAAGGCTCTTGAAAGGTGCGGAAAAAGGTTATGAAGAGGCTATCTCTCAATTAGGCCAGAGCCAGCGTTTAATTCCAAAGAGGGTTCTGTTTATAGTGGTTCCGGATAAGATGGTGAAAAAAACCGTTAAAACCATAATAAAGGTGAATCAGACCGGCAAATCGGGCGACGGTAAAATATTTGTCGTTCCTGTGTTAGATTCAGTAAGGGTTAGAACCGGAGAAAACGGAAATATTACGCTTGATGACTGACGGAGGTATCAAAATGGAAGCGCTGAGCAAAAAAAGAATTGATGAAGAAAAAGTTTCTTTAGAACCTGATGAATTCATGGATCCTGAAACACTGAAGCTGGAAATTCTTTCAAAATATCCGCCAAAGGTTGCCAGGAAAAAAGCAAAACAGATAATCGTTAACCG
Source organism: Deltaproteobacteria bacterium (assembly GCA_030262795.1). GTDB lineage: Bacteria > Desulfobacterota > Desulfobacteria > Desulfobacterales > ETH-SRB1 > B13-G4. The sequence continues at coordinate 13,050 of JAJSZO010000038.1, forward strand.
TAAAGAATCAGAAGAAAAATATCCTGAAATACAGGCTAATGTGAGAACCGTGCCGGGTATCATCTCCCAGCGGGGCTGTTGCTATGCGGGCTGCAAGGGCGTTGTGATGGGCCCGACAAGGGACATAATCAACCTGACTCATGGTCCAATCGGCTGTGGTTTCTACAGTTGGCTTACCCGAAGGAACCAGACCGATCCCTCCACAACTCCAGACGGCCATAATTTCATGAACTACTGCTTTTCCACGGATATGGAAGAAAGAGAGATCATTTTCGGCGGTGAAAAAAAATTAAGAGCCGCGATCCAAGAGGCTTACGATATATTCAAGCCAAAGATGATTTCCGTATTCGCCACATGTCCTGTGGGTCTTATCGGCGACGATGTCCATGCGGTCACCAGGGAGATGGAAGAAAAACTGGGGATTACAATTTTTGGTTTCAGTTGTGAGGGATACAAAGGCGTCAGCCAGTCCGCAGGCCACCATGTGGCAAACAACGGACTCTTCCAGCATGTTATCGGCCTGGACAATACGGTTCAAGGGGGTGATTACAAGGTCAATCTTCTCGGAGAGTATAATATAGGCGGAGATGCCTTTGAAATAGAGAGAGTATTAAACAAGTGCGGCATAACTTTAATTTCCACGTTCAGCGGCAACTCAAGCGTTGATTTTTTTGCAAACTCCCACACAGCAGACTTAAATCTGATTATGTGCCACAGGTCAATCAACTATGTGGCGGAGATGATGGAAAAAAAATACGGGATCCCCTGGTTTAAGATCAATTTCTTAAGCGCCGGAGGCATGTCGCGATCCTTAAGAAAAATTGCAGAGTATTACGGAGAACAGAAACTCATAGACCGTGTGGAAGAAGTAATTGCAGAAGAGATGCCGGCAGTCAAAAAGGCCCAGGCAGAAGTAAGACCAAGGCTCGAAGGAAAGCTTGCCATGATGTTTGTGGGAGGATCACGGGCACATCATTACCAGGAAATGTTCAGGGAAATGGGAATGACAACCTTTTGCGCAGGTTACGAGTTCGCGCACAGGGATGATTACGAGGGGAGGCAGGTTCTGCCGAATTTAAAAGTAGATGCAGACAGCAGAAATATACAAGAACTCAAGGTTGAAAAAGACCCTGAAAGATACAACCCGAGAATAAGCGCCGAAGAGTTCGAAGCCCTGAAAAGAAACAACATAAAACTCCGTGACTATGAGGGAATGATGACCGACATGCCAAGCGGAACCATAATCATAGACGACATAAGTCAGTACGAGACTGAAAGGCTGCTTGAAACCTACAAGCCGGCAGTATTCTGCGCGGGCATAAAGGAAAAATATACTGTGCAGAAACACGGCATCCCAATGAAACAGCTCCACAGTTATGATAACGGGGGACCTTATGCAGCCTACAGGGGCGCCATTAATTTTTACCACGAAATCGACCGGATGGTAAACAGCAAGGTCTGGGATCATATCAAGGCGCCCTGGGAAAAAAGCCCGGAACTCGCCGCCAGGTATACATATGAATAAAGCAAGCGTTCACCAGCACTGCATCTGCACGCGATCAGGGTAACCGACATAGAACTTACTATAGTCAATCACCCTGATCACGCACATCTACAGCACTGGTAAACGCTTACGTGCAGAGTGTTTTCAACCTTTTTACCCATAGCGAACGTTTACAAAACTAAAAAAAGGAATTCCCAAATGTTACTAAGACATACATCAAAAGAAATTGCCGAACGAAAATCTTTGACCGTTAATCCTGCAAAGACCTGCCAGCCCATAGGAGCCATGTATGCGTCCCTGGGAATTCACGGTTGCCTTCCACACAGCCATGGTTCCCAGGGGTGTTATGCGTATCACAGGAGCACCCTTACCAGGCATTATAAAGAGCCTGTGATGGCTGCAACAAGCTCTTTTACCGAAGGCGCATCAGTGTTCGGAGGCCAGGCAAACCTGCTGCAAGCAATGGACAATATATTTACCATCTATGATCCTGATGTCATTGCCGTTCACACCACATGCTTATCAGAAACAATCGGTGACGATGTCCCGCAGATATTCGGAAAAGCAAAGACAGACGGCAAAATTCCTGAAGGAAAATATGTTTTGCATGCAAGTACTCCGAGCTATGTGGGTACCCATGTTACAGGTTTTGCAAACATGACAAAGGCTATGGTCGATTATTTTGCAAAACAAAACGGTCATAAACAAAATCGGATAAATATAATTCCAGGATGGGTGGAACCGTCCGACATGAAAGAGATCAAAAGGATCGCAGGAGAACTTGGTATAGATTTCATCATGTTCCCGGATACAGACAATGTCTTAAACGGCCCTCAAACCGGCAAATTCGAAATGTACCCCAAAGGCGGTGTTACCATCAATGAATTAATAAGTACAGGAAGCAGTAGCGGAACCGTGGCCCTCGGCGAGCTGGCATCAGGACCGGCCGCCAGGGCTTTGGATTCAAAGTGCAAGGTGCCCTGTAAAATTCTCAATCTTCCTATCGGGATCAAGGCAACAGACAGGTTTGTGGATACATTAAGAAAAATGGCAGGCGTTAATGTTCCCGAGTCCATAAACATCGAAAGGGGACAGCTTATAGATATCGTAACCGATATGCAGGCGTACTTTTATCACAAAAAAGTGGCGCTTGTGGGCGACCCTGATCAGCTTATCGCATTAACCGAATTCCTCGTTTCTATAGATATGATGCCGATTCATGTACTTACAGGGACAAAGGATAAAAAGTTCGAAAAAAAGATA
>JAJSZO010000039.1 GCA_030262795.1 Deltaproteobacteria bacterium
GGCAATATACCTGCAGCAGAGTTAGGTGGGGTCAATTGACCATCACGGTTTACATCTTCACCAGAATCAAGGATTAAGTTTTTGTTAAAATCTTCATTGAGAAAAGAACCTGTGTATACAGGTTCACAAACATCTTTTTCTATTTCGACCCACCTGCCAGTTGCATAATTGACAGGCCACAGTTTAAGGGAAACTGTTGTATTTGATACAGGACTGCCGCTTGAGTCAGCGACTTGTACAGACATAGGCAACTGATATGCGGTGTCGTTATTAACCGATGTAACAATTGTGCCGCGTCCAATTACAATCGAACCTGCTGTTTTACCTATCACTATAGAGATAGTAGCGGGATCGACATTTGGCATACCTGCAACTGCAGCTTTAATAGTTACACCATTGGCATCCGAACTTAAAGAACCGGAAGTAAAGGTCGATGTTGCAACTCCGGAGTCATCCGTATACATAATAACAGGTGATATTGATTCGCCTCCTCCTGTAGGATTTTCAATTGAAAAGGCAACGGGAGCGCCGCTTACAACCTGATCGCTTTTATTCTTCACAGTTGCTGTTAAGGTAACAGTGTTAGTTACATCTCCAATACTTGGAGCCATGACAGCAGAACTGACCTGAAGGGCAATTTGATGGGCTTCACTTGATGGTGCAGAAATGACCACCGTTAATAAATCCCTGGTTAGCGGATTATTTTCATCATGCACCTGTATTGTGGCCACACCTGCCACATCCGACCTGAGATTAACAAAAGCGGAAGCATCATTTACACTTACCAGTATTGTCTGTCCTGACACCACGTTCCCTTCATTTATTCCGGTTAACAAGCCGATAGTTGTAGCAAATCGCACTTTTTCTTGAGTAGGCGCTTTGACTGTAATCTTAAGTTCCTTGTTAGTGGAGAGGCTGACGGTATCTTCAGCCGGAACAATAATCCGAAAGACTTCGCCGACAGCGCCAATGCTATATGATTGAGTCGCGGTTGCCCCAAGCACTTGCACTTTTATCGTAAATTTTTCGCTAATTGGCTTACCCGTTACTTCAATCTCCAATTTGCCATAAACATCTGTAGTGTAATCTGCATAGCCGGAAGATAGAGCTATACTGGCTGCATCTGCCGGTTCTGTGCTTACAGTAACAGGAGCACGAAATATTGGAAACAAACCGGCATCTTTTACTGTAACTGTTAGAATAGCTTTTGCCTTGTCCGGATATTCCGGATCTATTTCAAGGTTCGTATTGTTGGTAGAGAGCGATACTGTTGTTCCTGTAATCTGAACCGGTATTACTTTGGATTCAAGATCTGCGACTGATACTGTAATATTGACAGTTTGATTTTTCTTTTCAACCTTTCCCGATTGAAATATTATTTTTGCTTCTCCATTGGCCTCAGTCAAAACTGAGGATGCGCTTATCTGGCCGCCGGTAGTGCTGAAAGTTACCCTGACACCTTTGACCGGGACATTATTGATGTCCAGCACCGAAGCGGTAATCGTTGAAGTATCAGAGTCGTCGGATTTTACGGATATTTGAGACAAAGACAACGAAAGCATATTTGGCACAGGTTTAAAATTAACTGTTACATTGCCGGAAACACTGCCGGAATTAGCTGTAATAATGGCTGGTCCCAAAATAGTGGAACTGGTTAGAACAACAACTGCCTCACCACTGGTCGTCAAAGCAGTTGTATCCCGGAGTGTGCCTTCTGTTGTACGAAAGTCTACCTTGGTTCCGTCAACAACGGGATTGTCGTTGCTATCCAATACCGTGGCTTTGATCGTAGTGGATGATTCTCCGTCTGCTGCTAATTCGCTGCTTCCTGCTGATAGTGCAATCGAAGCAACAGCGCCTTCGCTGGGAGTGTCGCTGGGAGTGTCACTGGGAGTGTCACTGTCTCCGCCTCCTGATGATCCGCAGCCTGCTACTGAGAGAAAAACCATAAAAAATATCAAAACAGCAACACTAATACAGTTGGATTTCATAATAACCCCTTAAATTAGCTCTAAGCTAAAAGTAAAATGGTAATTCCAATCCCGCTTCGATGGTTTGTTAATTCGTTAATTAGTGCCTGACAGAAATTTGCAAACTAAAAGTAACTTGTTAGCAACCGGAGGTGACAGGTAGTTTAAATTAGCGCCCTTCGGGCGGACTTTTCTGACAGGATTAACGGGATTTACATGATTTTTTTATATCCTGATCATCTTGTATATCCTGTCAAAAAAAAGAAAATCCTATACTATCAAGTTATTTACTTATTGATGTCCCAAACTCTGCCCTATCCCTTCCCTTTCTTAAGTTTTTCCAAATAAAATTCAATTTCCTCTGCCCCCAACCCTTTCAACCTCTCCTCTGTATTGAACTTTGAAAAAATTTCCTCTGCCCCCAACCCTTTCAACCTCTCCTCTGTATTGAACTTTGAAAGTATCTCTTCGGGATCAAGCACTTCTATATGAGCTTTGATATAATCTTTTTGAAACTGTTCCATAGTGTACGGCATAGCTATTCCCTCCAATGAATATTTCTCTAACAATTGGTTTATTACTGTACTGCCATCATTCTTATGCCATTTGTAATTCTCCAATGCAAATCTTACACTTTCAGGATCAAAACTGAAAAAAGCCAATACAGCATTACGCTGAGCTAACGACAGTCGGCTTAACACTATTATCCTTATCTTACGACTCAGTATCTGAATTTCATATACTCCTTGAATCACTTTTTTTGTGCTTACACCGGATAATAATTTCACCGGATATCGGGTACTAACCGCATATAGCCGAATATCCTCTCCTTTTACAATCCTCCTGCCGATAACTTTCCGGTAATTCACATAGTGGCCTATCAATTCCTCTATCGCCCAAAAATTTAATGCCTCTCCCTTTGATTTGTAGCTGAGCAGATTATGGCTGGCAAGATTATCAAAACCATCGCATATACCTAAAAGATCGGCTTCGTTATCTTCCTGTTTAATAATAACAACATCAAGATACTGCTGTTTCAGTGAAAGGTCTTTTTCTAGTTCTACACTAAAACCACGATTCGATAGATAGTCCATCAGTAAAAGTCCAAACAAACGATGCCAGTTGATATTCATGTATCTACCTTTTCGAATATTCATAAAGAACAATGTGTTCCGCCTTTGTCGTAGACTTCGGTAAGCATAAGATTACAGGCAATGGAAGTCAGTTCAATTGTGTCTTCCTGGCGATTTGTTTCTGAAAGCAACCAGCGATTGCCGACCTGCCGGAAAAAATGCTCCACGTGGCGCTTGTCTTGCGCAATTAGCACATACTCAATATTGGATTCTATCAATGGGATAACCGGCAGAACAAGCCAAGAAAACAATTGGTAATGCGACGTTTAACAACAAAATTGGCAGATACAAAAACCGCCCCGGCTTTTTCTGTCAGAGTTAATCCCTTTGTTAGGATTTTTTTAAGATACGATCAATCCAGTAATCAGGATGCCTATGACAATGTGCAATAGCAATAATATAGATGTAATCCTCTTCAATTGAATATAGTATTTTGTAGGGGAATTTGTGAAGGAGATACCTTCTCACACCGTTTTTTTCTTTGGCCCAAGCCTTTGGATATTCACGAATTATGCGAATTCCACGCTTGATCTCCACTTTAAATCGTGCGCCCAAACCCGGCACTTCAAGTTCGTAGTACTCTGATGCATCGTCCAACTCCAGATGGGCAAATTTATCAAAAATAATTTTCACTTTTACAGTTTTTCTCCAAAAACGTCCTTAAAAGGGACACCTCGTGTTTTCCCTTCCCGATGTGCTCTTAATCGTTTTTCAGCCTCGTCAGCCCAGATCGCATTGATCTCCTTATTTGGCTCATCAAGGCTATGAACAAGTCCATTGATCAACAAGAATCGATCTTGCGGTTTTAAGACCAATGCCTTTTTAAGCAGGGATTCACTGGTTTCCATGGTTACCCTTCCTTTCTATACATAAAGAATTATTTCAGCGACCAGGCTGTTTAATATTACGCATTATCTGCCAAGCGCGGTGGAATAACGGTCAGGTACGCCCTGATCGGCTTTCACTTGCATTTCTCTGTTGACTATTTTTGTCAGCCTGTTTCTTTGTTTAGATTACAATGTGCTCCGCCTTAAGTTGGTAATTCAACTTTGTCGTAAACTTCGGCAAGCATGAGATTACAGGCAATGGAAGTCAGTTCAATTGTGTCTTCCAGGCGATTTGTTTCTGAAAGCAACCAGCGGTTGCCGGCCTGTCGAACAAAATGCTCCACGTGGCGTTTGTTTTGTGCAATTAGCACATACTCAATAAATGATTCTATCATGCGGTACTGCTCAAATTTTGCGCCGCGGTCATAGTTTTTGGTTGACTCAGACAGTACCTCAACGATCAGTTTGGGATTAAGCAGCGTGTCTTTGTAATCGTCATCAAACTGAGGCTCGCCACATACTACAATGACATCAGGATAAGTATACAAACCGGTAGCGCTGATCTTCAAGCGCAGGTCTGTCGAATATACGGTGCAGGGACTGGTTTTCAGTTGACCACGAAGTTCGGACACAACATTTGTCACAATGAGAACATGTTGTGGACTCGCTCCTGCCATCGCAAATATTTCCCCATTAAAATACTCGCTTTTGCGCTCGGCCTTCCGTTCAAGAGTCAGGTAATCTTCAGAAGTAAATTGTGGTTTGAACTCAAACGACATAATTCCCTTTATGCGGAAGCAGTTAGCACAGGAAAAGTTAAACAAAGTAATCATGCTGTTTTAATATCACACGTTACCTGCCGCTATGGAGCGCGGTGGAATAACGGTCAGGTACGCCATGATTGGCTTTCACTTGCATTTCTCTGTTGACTAACCTTTTGCCAAGTGCAGCCTGTTTCTTTCGAATTTCAGCAAAAATGACACCTACATCAAAGTTGCATTGCTCCGCAAGTTTTTCGTGGATACGACGTACTTCATTGACAATTGGGTCTTCCCACATGCTCTTATCCTCCCATTAGTTCTTCAGGTGCACCATATCGTAAAGCTGAGTGGCTGGGCAACGATAACCGAAAAACTATGATAAAGGTAAAGACTATCGGTCAAATACTGCCTTTCAAAAGCGGCATGGCTTTGCCCAGTCCATCTCAAGCGCCTATAGTGCTGGTCATATGAGTTGATGCCATTCTCAGTATATTGCTCTTGAGTTTATAATGAATTGAGATATCTTTTTCTGTATCAAGTCATTTGACCTGAACTATAGTTCGGATGTCTTTGTTTACCATTATCTCGAACGTTTTGTCAGGCAGCCTTGGCTTCCGCGAGATCAAGCACTTTCGCTTGGACACTATTGAGTACGAAATCTCGAATGAACGTACTCGCGTTAAGAATCTCAATACCAATTAGTTCCCCTTTGACATTAAGTTCCGCCGTGATATTTGGGCTAACCTCTACACTGCCCGCCTCTGGTTCATCCGATATGGCAAAATGAATAATATCATCATTCTTAAAGTATGCCATGCCTGTTTTATTCATTTTTAAACCTCCACGATTTAATTCGAGAGTTGATTTGTTGCCGACTTGTTGCATGAATCGTTACAGGCGTCAGTGTGCGCCCCTTTAGCTCATACGGTATCATAACGAGAAGTTTTTCATGTCGGCCAATCGCTACCACACGCCCTGTTAGCGTGTCCACGTAGCGCTCAGAGGAGTATTTCAAGATTTGCTCGACCGTCGCAATATCGTATCCCCGCAAACTTAGCCGGTATTTCATATACTCGGTCCATACAATCGTTGTTTCATCCATTTTTCCTCCTCATCCGAACAATGGTATATTAAAACCTTCTTTGGCACACACGCATGATCTGGGCATTTGCCAGGTGTTTACAATTCCAGGTGAAAAGGTAATCCATGTTGTTCACAGCAGCAACGCTAATGTGAGCTGCATCACGTACGGCCCGTGTTGGAATAACGTCTTTGGCAAGTATAGACCGAGTCAACTTCTCAACAGCTTCCGTACTCCGCTCTATCCACCAAACCTGGGTGATTTGCTGATGGGTTGCAACCAGAAGATCCCGGTTTGGGCGAGCGACAAGATAGCTTACTATTGTCGTTTCAATGTAAACTGACTCCATAATTACGATCCATTCATCCAATTAAACAACTCATCCAATTTCTCTTGTTTTGTCCAATCATACAATCATCCTAATCATCCCAGCAATTCCTAATTCCTAAATTACCGAATCATATCACGCTGTTCAAGCTGGACTATTCTTGGCGTAATAAATATCAGTAACTCTTCTTTTTCATCTGATTTGTTAGTTGATTTGAAAAGCCAGCCCAATAAGGGAATTTTTGCCAACCACGGTAATCCTTGCTCACTGAATTTTTTTGTTGTCTTTATAATACCGCCAATAACAACAGTATTTCCGTCATTAACTAAAAGTTCCGTGCTTGCTTCCTTGGTAGTAAATGACTGCTGGCCATCAATTATAATTCCAAGATCATTTTTTGTAATATTTATGATCATTGAAATGCGTTGGTCAGGGGTCATATGCGGTGTAACCTCCAACACAAGATCAATGTCTTCAAACACTGTTACAGTATTTCCTGATTCATCCAGTTTATTGTATGGATAGCGTAATCCCTGCTTAATTACGGCCTTTTTGTTGTCAAGTGTCACAATCTTTGGGGAAGAGATTATCTTCCCCTCTCCCTGTGATTCCATTGCTAACAGCCTTGCGTTCAACAGAAGCGGACTGCCGGCTATCCTGAGAAAATTAAAACCTATGCTTGCGGGATTAACGGCTGTAATTGGAAAGTTCATTGCCACATTATAACCATAAGTACCGCCAAAGATATCATAGCTTCTTTGCGGGCCTATTCCTGCAGCAGGATCGTTATTTTGAATGCCTCCTTCCGCTCCCCACTGGGTTCCGATTTCTCTTGAAAAATTGGTGGTTGCTTCCACTATCCTTGCTTCGATAATTACCTGGGGTGTTACTTTATCAAGATTTTTTATTATTTCCCTGGCAGTTTTTATATTTTCAACGGTATCTGTAATAATGATGAGGTTTGTCCTCTGATCAGCACTGACCTTGCCTCGATTTTCGCTTAATATCGGTTCAATTTTCGGCAGTATTTCTTCTGTTGCATTGGCATAATTAACGGAAATATATTCTGTAATGAGAGGCTCTACGGCTGCTTCCTCTTCCATGGCTTTTTTGGCGGCAATTAACCCGGCTCTATTGAACTCTTCTTCTTTTTTTAGTGTTTCACTGGTAGTAATTCTTATTATATTTCCATCAGGAACCTTGTCGAGCTGGTTCATTTTGAGGACCAAATCAAGCACCTGATCCCATGGTACCGGTTTATCTAAAGTCAGAGTGACCTTGCCGGCAACATCCTGGTCAATTGCAAAGTTTTTTCCGCTCACCTCTTGTAATATTCGAAAAACATTTTTAACGTCGCTTTCATAAAAATCCAGGGCTATTTTTTCGCCTGTATATTGTTTAACCGCTACACTGGCAGGCGGTTCTTTATCAATTCTTGTTTCTATTTCTCCATTCTTTTCCTTTTTACTTTTATAAATAGACTTAGAAATAACTTTCTTCCAGGCAGGCAGTTTTGCATCTTCTAACGGCCTGGGTGATATTGTTGATGCATCAAAATGGATCAATAACAGATTGTCATTTTGTTCAATAAAATAAGGTACGGACTCCCGCAACTCAATTGTCAGCATGGAAGTATTTTTCATGGCAGGTGTCTGAACAGGTATGATTCTATCCACAGCGCTTTCAAAGCGGGTGGTAATCAGTGGAAACTTACGGTAATCCGGCAGTCTGGTATCTAACAGTTCTAATTGTAACAATTGGAGCGAAACTTTTTTTATTCTGTATTCAACCGGTCGTGTTGTTCCAATAATGATGGTTGATTTTCCAGTCTCTTCACTCGAAAAATCAATACGATTAACCCATGCGGGTTTTTTGTATTTTGAGATCGTTTTACTGTTTATTACTGAAGTTCTATCCAGGGTTTGTTTTTTGCTTTCAATAACAGGTTTTTCTACCGGCCCGGCGGAAGATAAAGTTGGAGAAGATAAAGTTGGAGAAGATAAGGTTGGGGAAGATAAAGCTTTAGATGGTTTGGAAAATGCTATTTTAAGACCGGTTCCTTCATTTGCTGCTTTATAGGGCACATCTTTTTTTAATGCTATTTTGATCCTGGATTTATGACCTTTTTCAGTTAGTTCGGAAGTTGTTATTGAGTCGATTATTTCGCTTTCCGGCGAAATATTTGTTTTGATATTACCAAGAGCTGTTTCGGGAAAATAAAGCAGGACAGATAAAGGAAAGAGTTGTTTGACAGACATGTAGGTTAGCTCACGGTTCACCTTAACCAATACATTAAATGATTCCGGATCCTCGGAGGTGCTTATTTCCGTTATAAGCTTTGGTCCAGCTGGGATTTCCATATCTTTTTTTGCAGCCATATTTTGAGCACATCCTGTAAATACAGCTATTAAAAGTACCAGGAAAATGGCTATTGCCCAGTTTTTTGACGATTTATACTTTTCGTAAACCATATTATTCATCTCCAGGAGATTTCTGAAGTTTAAGTTCTCTTTCAACAAGGGTTATTTGACCTAATATGCTTTCAGTTTCTTCTTCTACAACCACACTGTTCTTTAATATTTTTATTACCTTGCCGAAATTAATGCCTATGCGGGTACCTTTTTTTATTACAAACCCCTTGCCGGATACATCTTCTACAAGCGCCTTGTTTCCGCGTGGCATGAAGATTATCCCCACAAGCTTTAACTCGCTCAAGTCAACTTTTTCAATAGGGGTAAGCGGAATGCGTTTTTCATTTTTTTGATCGTCAAAGGCAGAAACCCCATCTATAAAAATTGAGGCAAATGGATCTATTTTGCCCTCAACCTTATAGATAACAGTTGGTTCTGACAATTCAATTTTTTGGTCAGGTTTTTTAGCTGGTTTTTTAGCTAGTTTTTGATCGGGGCTCGTATTTGTTTTATCGGTTTTTGGTTTTGAGTCTTCTTGTATTGTTTCAGATTGTATTGTTTCAGGTTTTGAAGTTTCAATTTTTTGGTCATTTTTAATAGACCGCTTTTCTTTTAATGGACTTACAATTAATGGGCTTACAATCTTTTTACTTACAACCATTGTTTCCGGCTGCTTTTCTTCTTGCTCATTGCAGCCATAACACAAGAAAAAACATGCTAAGCAGATCACATTTAATATTTTGATAATATATTTACTCATCAGCTTTTAACCCTGACTCCAGACCCTTGCTCCTGTCATTTCTTTTCTTTTTTTTCTTCAGTCTCGACGAATTTGTAGGTTACAGCCGTACAGTCTGTGTTGAGCCTGTTCCCCTCACTGGATAAGGTCATCACAATATCTTTTATATTTACTATCCTGAATAACCTTGAAACATTATCAAAGAAGAGTCCAACATAGTGATAATTGCCGGCAACTGTAATTGAAACAGGAATTTCAGCATAAAAATCTTTATTAATTTCTGCTTCAGGTTGAAATAGTAGAAATTCAAGGCCGACATCTTTGCCGGATTTGGTAATGTCGGTTAGCAAGGAAGGAATTTCTTTTTTGTCGGGCAATGCTTTCATGGCGATTTTGTAGTTAGCTTCGGCTGTTTTCATTTTTTCTCTATATTTGTTAAGCTGAGCCGCCTTTGTTTTGATAGAAACAAGCTTATTTTCAAGACTTGTGTAATCTGAATTTAATTTGTCCAGTTTTTCAAATTTTGGAAGGTATAAAAAATAAAAAAATGACCCTGTAATTACAATGAAAGTCGCGACACATATCATGATCCTGTGAACTTTTGACAGTTTCCCGATATTTTCAAGCAGGGGTTCAATAGCTTTTAAAGAAATATCGAATTTCTTCATTATTTATTTGCCTTATCAGTATCAACATTTTTAAGGGGTATTTTATTGCAGGAAATTACAAATTCTTTAAGATTTGTAAGCTTATTATACTTTTGTTGTTTTAAGGTCGTTAAATTTATGCTGTCAAAAAACTTTGAATCTTCCAGGCGGGTCATAAAATCAGCAACGGTTTTATTATCAAGAGCAAACCCTTTAATTGTGACGACTTCTTCTTTTGCCTCAAGCCTAGTAAACCACATTCGCTTTGGAATTACCATAGATGTCATCATATCAAGAAGACGGACAGGCTCTTTGCGATTAAGCTCAAGATTTTTTATTACACTCGTTTTTTTATTGAGGACGTCAAGCTTTTTTTCGATATCTTTTATTTCTTTAACTATTTTGTTGTATCTGGCTATTTCGTTTTTAATGTTTTCTATTTTAATATTATAGGCGCTAATCTTGCTATTCAACGATACATTGTAATAATACATGGAGAAAAAGACAAATATAATTGATAGAACAAATATTGAGACTTGTTGACGTATGTTCTCTTTTTTACGCTCGGCCCGAAAAGGCAGCAAATTAACTTTTATCATTTGTCATCAACTCTTCTTAAAGCAAGCCCCATGCATATAGATGCTTGAGGGGCTATCTGTTCAAGGTATGAAGGATCAAAACGCTTAGCTATATGTAACTTTTTGAAAGGATTAATAATTTCTACCTCAAATGATGTTTCATCCATTAGAAGTTGACGAAATTCCTTAATATTAGCACCGCCGCCGCTGAGTATAACTCTTTTTATCTGTCCATCAGGATTTGTCGAATCATAAGAGTCAAGTGCGCGTTTTATCTCAATACTCCATTCAGAAATTACAGATGAAACAATTTGTTTTAAATCATCAGGGGATATTTTATCCGTCCGTTTACCAAGCTTAATCTGTTCAGCTTCGGTAAAAGAACAGTCTGTAAGAGAGATTATTTGTTGAGTTATCTGGTCGCATCCCATGGAAACATCTCTCATAAATATAGAAGAATGGTCTTTAAGTATGTTCAATGATGTCTTGTTTGCTCCTATATCTATCAGCATTACATTTTCATCAATTATGTCATAATTGGTTTCGAAAATATTTTGCAGGGCAAAGGCATCAACGTCAATTATACATGGGTTAAGTCCGGCCAGTTGAACAAGATCAATATATTCATTAATCATTTCTTTTTTGGCCGCAACAAGGATAACGCTCATTTGATTTGAACCGACTTCCGTTTCTCCCAGGATTTGATAGTCCAGATTAACTTCACTGATGTCGAAAGGAATATATTGTTCTGCTTCGAGATGAATGGTTTCCTGCAGTTGTTTTTCAGTTGCGGTTTGCAATTCTATTTGTTTTACAATAACTGAATAACCTCCGATTGAAATGGCAACATTTTTTTCTTTTATGTTATTCGCCTTAAATAGTTCACGAATTGAATCGGCAATATTTTCAGGGTCGGTTATACTACCTTCCTCAATTGCTCCGGGGGCTATACTTATCATTCCAAAATTCTTCAGGGTTAATCTTTTTTTTGTTACCATAATTTCCCCAGCCTTTAAAGAGCTGGAGCCAATATCAAGGCCGACCAGGTGGGGAGATTTTCCAACTATCATTTGATATACCCTTAATTGCCAATTATCTTGTTTTTATTCAAAAATTTAAATCCCAACTTTTCGCCAAGCATTGTTAAGATATCAATTACATGATATTATCATTACGTCAAGCACGATATAAATATATTTTTGACAAGACGCACACTATATATTAATAGTAAAAAATGAAAGACTTTGAATGGAATGAGGAAAAAAATAAATGGCTCAAAAAGATTACAAGTTAGACCCGGAAGAGCAAGAGGTTCTTGATTCTTTCAATCGTGGGGAATGGGTATCAAAAGGTGAACATTTGGATAAATACAAGGAAGCTGCAAAGCAAACCTTCGCAAAAACTCACCGGATCAATTTTCGGGTGAGTGAAAAAGATTTCATATGTTTGAATAAAAGGCTATGATACGATTTCTTGAATTTGCAGGGAGGCCGCTTGTATTTTTTGTCGAAGAATGCGGCAAAATTTTACTCCTCCTGATGTCAACCATATCATGGATGTTCCGTCCACCTTTTCGTTTTCGCGTAATGATTAAGCAGATGGAATTTGTTGGTGTCAATTCCCTTGGAGTTGTTCTGATTACAGGCGCTTTTACAGGTATGGTTCTTGCTCTTCAGACGTATCATGGTTTTAGAATGTTCGGTGGCGAAAGTCTGGTCGGTGCAACAGTGGCTTTATCAATGACGCGCGAACTTGGGCCGGTTTTTACTGCTTTGATGGTTACAGGGCGTGTAGGTTCGGCAATGGCGGCTGAGCTTGGTACAATGAAAGTCACAGAGCAAATTGATGCATTAAATACAATGTCAGTCAGCCCCATTCAATTTTTGGTCTTGCCGCGTATAATTGCTGCAATATTAATGCTTCCGGTTTTAACAATTATATCTGATTTTGTCGGTATTGTGGGCGGCTATTTTGTTGGAGTCGGTCTTCTGAAAATCAATTCAGGTATTTTCATGGCCAAAATGATTGAGATTGTTGATCTTGAAGATATTTTCAATGGACTTATAAAGGCTGCGTTTTTTGGATTAATTCTTTCTCTTACAGGTTGTTACAAGGGCATGCATACAATTGGCGGTGCTGAGGGTGTTGGAAAGGCGACAACTCAAGCAGTAGTCTTGTCATCAATATTGATTTTTATCAGTGATTATTTTTTGACGGCAGTTATGTTCTAATGATCAAATTAATAAAGATAAGCAAATCTTTTAACGGCCAAAAAGTTCTAAATGAACTTGATCTTGATATAGATCCTGAAGAAATTACCGTTATTATAGGTCAGAGCGGGGGGGGCAAAAGCGTTCTCTTAAAGCATATTATCGGTCTTATAAGGCCCGATTCAGGACAAATTATCATTGACGGAGTTGACATTGCAAATCTAAATGACAAAAAGCTTACTGAAACACGAAAAAAGTTTGGTATGCTTTTTCAGGATGCAGCTTTATTCGATTCGATGACAGTAGGTGAAAACGTAGCTTTTCCACTCAAGGAACATACGCAATTGTCAGGAAAAGAAATCAATAAAATAGTTAATGACAAGTTAAATCTTGTTGGATTAGATAATATAACCCACAAAATGCCTTCAGAACTATCCGGCGGTATGCGCAAGCGGGTTGGACTTGCAAGGGCTATTGCACTGGATCCCAAAATTATACTGTTTGATGAGCCTACAACAGGTCTTGATCCTATAATGCGAGACAGCATTGACAGGCTTATTGTATCAATCCAGAAAAGGACGAAGGCGACTTTTGTTGTTATTAGCCATGATATTGAATCTACCTTTATGATTGCACATAAGATAGCCATGCTGTATCAGGGTAAAATTGTTGCTGTTGGCACACCTGATGAAATACGTTCATCAAATAATTCTTTCGTTAGACGGTTTATTAAAGATTTAAAAGCAGGGGTCAGGGATCAGGGATCAGGGGTTAGTAGTCAGGAGTCAGGGGTCAGGGCTTGTTGATTATTGGGTGGCATGGACAAATTTGTTTGTTCGTGTTTGGAAGGCTGGAATTTAGGAATTATTGAGGATTAGGGGATTTTCCTTGTCAAAATTAAGCGTAGAAGCAAAAGTAGGAGTTTTTGTTGTAATTGGAATAATAATTCTTGGATACATGTCCATGAAGGTGGGTAAGCTTAGCCTTAACATGAATAAAGGATATGATGTTAAAATATATTTTGATTCTGCCTCCGGCCTTGTAGAAGATGTTCCGGTTGAGCTTGCGGGTGTTGAAATAGGCAGGGTCCGCAAGATTTTGCTGGAAGACGGGAAAGCGCTGGTAATTCTCCGAATAGATTTCAATGTTAAACTTGGAAAAGATGTTAAAGCTTTAATCAAAAGCAAGGGAATACTTGGCGATAAATATATTGCGCTGATTCAGGGCTCTCCGGGAGCTCCCTTAATTGAACCCAATGGGCGTATTGTTAATACTGCTTCTACGACAGATTTGGATAATCTGATGAATATTATCGGAGATGTGGCAAAAAACATAAGCTCGCTGACACGTTCGCTTGCGAATGTAATGGGCGGTGAAAATGGCGAAGCCTCACTTCGTTCAATAGTTGATTCTATGAAGGCTATGGCTGAAACTCTGAACAAAACTGTGCAGGACAATAATGAAGAACTTGTAAAAATAATAGAAAATCTTTCCGAGTTCTCATCGGCAATAAATGAAATTTCATCAAAGATTAATAAAGGAGATGGAAGCATAGGAAAATTAATTAACGACGATGAAACAGTTGAAAGATTAAACGAAACACTTGCGTCGCTGAACGCAATAACTGAAAAGATAAACAGGGGAGATGGATCACTCGGCAAGCTGATTAATGAAGAAGAAACCGTTGACAATATAAATTCAACTTTTACCAGTATAAATGATTATATGCAAAAACAGGAATCTTTTAGAACATATCTGGATTACAGGGGAGAATATCTTTTTGACAGCGAAGATGTTAAATCCTACCTTACTCTTCGTATTCAACCAAGAAAGGATAAATATTATTTGCTTCAAATTGTTGATGATCCGAAAGGCGTGAAATCCGAAACCGATATTACAACGAGTACGGACGGAGGAACGCCCACAACACAGCATACTGAAAAGAACGATAAGGATGATATTAAGTTTTCAGCCCAAATTGCCAAGCGTTACCATGACCTTGGCTTGCGCGGTGGAATTTTTGAATCCACAGGCGGTTTCGCATTTGATTACTATCTTTTGAAAGATCGCCTTACACTCTCATTGGAAGCCTTTGATTTTGATTCAGACAGCAATGCTCACTTGAAATTCAAAGCAGATTTTTCACCACTTAAGCATTTATATATAACCTCGGGCTTTGATGATTTTATAAGCGATGAAGGGAATGAATCTTTTTTTATCGGAGCCGGAATCAACTTTTTAGATGATGATCTCAAAGTCCTTCTTTCAAACATGCCATTTTAGAAAAAGATTTTCTTTTCTAACCCGTCTTACCAACAATATAAAAACAAACAAGATTTTTTCCGGAACCGGGTGCCATGCCGCACTTTTTACAGATTTTACGCATTCCGGAATCACTTGGAATGTTTTCAATGTCATAGATGGTTTTTAAATTTTCGTGAGATATGAACCGGTTCACGCAATATCAGGTCAACACCGGATTTAGCAGCAACCGCAAGTTTAGGGTGGCTTTCTCTGAGATTGATTACCTGTTTCAAGTGATCTGATGTTCTCAGGATAAGTGAGGCCATATCTCCCTCATCAATAGGGACAAACTCCAAAAGCTGATGCCAGGCTATACCTGTTGACCACAGGTATAGTGCTGCAACAGGCCA
>JAJSZO010000040.1:0-4082 GCA_030262795.1 Deltaproteobacteria bacterium
CTTGCACTTATTTCGATGAGTACGTTGAAATTAAGATGAAAAGGTCAGGGGTCAGGGAGCAGGGGTCAGGGATCGGGAATCAAACATACGTAGGGGCACGATGCATCGTGCCCCTACGGCGAATGCCAGCGTGGGAATGAGAAATTGTGAGTTACATCCCCTGATCTTATGGAACTTAAAAATAAAAATATTCTAATAGTCGGCCTTGGCGTTACAGGTGTTGCAACTGCTCGATTCTTGATAAACAAAGGAGCCTTTGTAACTGTTGCTGACCGGAAGAAAGAACAGGAGCTTGGTTCTGAAGAGTTGTTAATCCGTGATCTTGGCATAAAAATGGAACTGGGAGCACATAGAATTGAAACTTTTGAAAACGCGGATCTTATTGTTATCAGCCCCGGAGTTCCTCATACAATTGACCCTGTAATAAAAGCTAAAGAACAAGGTATCCCTGTAATGGGTGAAATTGAGCTTGCATCAAGATTCATCGCAGAACCAATTATTGCTGTAACCGGTACTAACGGAAAAACCACTACAACAACTCTTCTATGTAAAATGCTTGAGGAATCCGGTCTTAAGGTATTTGTGGGCGGCAATATAGGTAACCCTCTTATTGCATATGCTGACAGACGGGAAAAGGCTGACATTGTTGTCATAGAGGTAAGCAGTTTTCAGTTGGATACCATAGATACTTTCAGAGCAAACGTGGCGGTCTTGCTGAATATTACCGAAGATCACATGAATCGTTATTCTGATTTAAATGCTTATGCAAAGTCCAAGGCCCGGATTTTTGAAAACCAGCAACCTGACGATACAGCAGTGTTAAATGGATCTGATCCTGTTGTGTGTTCTTTGAGCAAAGATATCCTGAGCAGAAAAGTTTTTTTCAGTTCAAAAAAAGAAAAAGGCGTGACCATAAGCGATGAAAGCATAATTTCTCAGGAAAACATATCCCGGCTTCTTGCGGACTTTAAACTGCCCGGCAAACACAACATGGAGAATGCTGCAGCGGCAAGCCTTGCGGCGCTGGCTGCCGGAGGAACTTTTGAAGGGGTTGGGTCAGCATTAAGAAAATTTAAAGGACTTTCCCACAGACTTGAACATATCAACACCCTGAATGGTATTGATTTTTTCAATGATTCAAAGGCTACAAATGTTGATTCAGTGGCAAAAGCACTTGAAACTTTTGAAAGGCCAATAGTCCTGATTATGGGTGGCCGAAACAAGGGAAGTAAATTTTATGCTTTGAGGGATTTGATAGATAAGCACACAAAAGCGCTGATACTTATTGGAGAAGCAAAAGAAGATATTATGGCTGAACTGGGAAGTATTAAGCATGTTGAGGCTGCGGCTACAATGGAGGACGCAGTTTTCAAGGCATATCATGCAGCAAAACCCGGTGATATCGTACTCTTGTCACCGGCCTGCGCCAGCTTTGACATGTATAACAACTATGCACAAAGGGGAGAAGATTTTTGCAAAGCCGTTGCAAAGATAGGAACGGTTTACAGTTGACGGTTCACGGTTCACAGTTGTCAGTTACTGATTTTATGTTTTGAGCAACCCTGAACCTTTGAACCCTGAACCCTTTTATTTATTATGCCAAAACAAACACCTAAAAATAATCCGCAATCAGGATACGATATCACACTCCTTTTTTCTGTCCTTTTTCTGGTTGGACTGGGGGTTGTAATGGTTTACAGCGCAAGTTCAGCCCTGGCGCTGAAAGAATTTGGAGTTGATTACTATTATTTTAAGAAACAGATTTTTTTTTCATTCTTAGGCATTCTTGCTCTGGTTGGCAGCAAACATATTCCGTTAAAACTTTTTTATTCTATGGCATATCCGTTAGTTTTTTTTGCGTTTTTTTTGCTGATTGCTGTGAAAATCTCCGGATTCGGTGTTACCGCCGGAGGCTCAACTCGCTGGTTACGATTGGGTTTTTTAACATTCCAGCCGTCTGAGTTGGCGCGTTTTTCTCTTGTATTATACCTGGCGTACTCCATGAGTAAAAAATCGGATAAGCTTAAAGATTTTTCAATTGGTTTTCTGCCTCACGTTATAGTTCTCGGTATATTCGCAATACTAATATTTCTACAACCGGATTTTGGTTCGGTAATTATTCTGGCGGCAATTACATGGATTATGCTTTTTGTCGGAGGCGCCCGACTCTCACATCTTTTCACACCGTTGCTGATTTTGCTGCCGGCTTTGTACATATTTATGATCAATGCTCCTTACCGGTTCAAACGAATTCTGAGTTTCCTGGATCCATGGAAATATCCGACAGATGAAGGATACCAGATGATACATTCTTTTATGGCTTTTGGTACCGGGGGTATCTGGGGAACAGGAATAGGAAAAGGTTATCAGAAGCTTTTCTACCTTCCCGAACCACATACTGATTTTATTTTTTCAGTTATTGGAGAGGAGCTTGGGCTTCTCGGCGTCCTTGTAATTATAGCTCTCTATTTTGTGATCCTGTGGCGGGGAATCATCATAGCAAAAAATGCAGAAGAGCCTTTTAAATCATTTATGGCTATTGGTTTGACAATCGCAATCGGGCTTCAAGTTTGCATTAATATGGGAGTTGTTTTGGGCCTTTTGCCGACAAAGGGGCTTACCCTGCCGTTCTTGAGTTACGGTGGGACATCCCTTTTAATCAATATGGCATCAATAGGAGTATTGCTGAATATAGGAGCATCTACTCATGCGTTCAAACCTAAGGAACGTGCGTAGAACAAATAGAAACGAAAAGCGCATTGTAATTGCAGGTGGTGGTACAGGCGGGCATCTATTTCCAGGGATCGCCATTGCCGAGGCATTTATTAAGCGCAATCCTGAGAATAAAGTCATTTTTATAAGTACGGGCAAGCCATTTGAAGTATCTGTTTTAGAAGAAAAGAAATTTCCACTTAAAACCATAACAGTGGAAGGGATAAAAGGCCGTGGGATAGTTAATCAGATCATATCAATTTCAAAAATACCAAAAGGATTATTTGAGTCCATGCTTATCCTGAAAGACTTAAGGCCGCATCTCGTTATTGGAGTTGGAAGCTACTCTGCAGGGCCTGTGGTACTTGGAGCCTGGCTTATGGGAATTAAAATTGTACTGCACGAGCAGAATATATTGCCCGGCGTTACTAACCGTATTTTATCTTATTACGCTGACCGTATTTATGTTTCTTTTAAAAATACTCGTGGCAATTTTAATCCAAAGAAGGTTTGTTTTACTGGTAATCCTGTGAGGAACGAAATTCTTTGTTCCGCAATAAAGAAATCTGCAATTTCCGATTCCGTTCAGGGCAAGCTTATTACAATTCTCGTAATCGGAGGCAGTCAGGGGGCTCACAGCATCAATATAGCAGTAATGGATGCTCTGAAATTCTTAAAAGAGAAAGATGGTTTTTTTTTCATACATCAAACAGGAGCTGATGATGAAGAAAAGGTAAAGAACGCTTACAGAAAAGATGGTATCTCCAGTAGCGTTAAATCCTTTTTCAATGATATGGGGCAGCAATACAAAAACGCCGATTTAATTATATGCAGAGCGGGCGCTACTACCGTGGCAGAATTAACGGCTATTGGTAAAGGTGCGCTGTTAATACCATACCCTTTTGCGGCAGACGACCATCAGGTCTTAAATGCAAAAACGCTGTCAGATGCAGGCGCTGCGGAAATAATTTTCCAAAAGGAACTCAGCGGCAGATTACTTGCGAAGAAAATCAAGCACTATGCATCAAATTACAAGACACTTGATAATATGGCTTTAATGGCAACAAAACTCGGCAAACCGGATGCAGCAGAAACAATTGTTGATGATTGTTACAGGTTAATGAAAAAAAGGGTTCAAGGTTCAAGGTTCAGGGTTCAGGGTTAAAAGCCGACTAACTTTGAATCTTGAACCCGACAACCTGAGTAGTTGCAAAATATAAAGAGAGCAAAGCAACCATCTGTCAATTGTTAGGGACTTCCCTGAAAATAAACTACCAGATTCCAAAATATTATCAAGTTATTATAGGATGTTATGAAATTATTTGGGTAGTTTATTTTCAGGAAAGTCCCTAACCTCTGAACCTTAAACC
>JAJSZO010000040.1:4182-12772 GCA_030262795.1 Deltaproteobacteria bacterium
AACCCTGAACCTTAAACCATGTATCTTAAAAAATATCACATACACTTTGTAGGAATTGGCGGAATAGGAATGAGTGGCATTGCGGAGCTCCTTCTTAATCTTGGCTATAAGGTATCCGGCTCTGATATAAAGTCATCAGACATTACAAAACGTTTGCAAAGTCTTGGCGGGATCATATTTGAAGGGCATTCAGAGGAGCAGGTTTGCGGAGCTGATGTTGTTGTGACATCGACAGCCGTTGGCCGTGAAAACGTGGAAGTGGTTGCAGCCAGACATGCATCAATTCCTGTAATTCAAAGAGCTGAAATGCTGGCAGAACTTATGCGTTTAGAGCTTAAACGTTTAAAATACAGCGTGGCGGTTGCCGGGGCGCACGGCAAAACTTCTACAACGTCGTTAATTGCTTCCGTTCTCGGCCAAGGTGGCCTTGATCCTACCGTGGTTATTGGTGGAATACTCAAAAGCACAGGTTCTAATGCACTTCTTGGGAAGGGAGATTTTATAGTAGCTGAAGCAGATGAAAGCGATGGTTCTTTTCTGAAAATATCCCCCACCATAGCAGTGGTGACAAACATCGACAGGGAGCACCTGGATTTTTACAAGGACTTGAACTCAATAAAAAAAGTTTTTCTAAGCTTTATTAACAGTGTACCCTTTTACGGTCTCGCTGTTCTTTGCCTTGATAATGAACCAATACAGGAGCTTATCCCGAAAATAAAGAAACGCTTTACCACCTATGGCATGAGCGCTCAGGCAGATCTTCAGGCAAGGGATGTGGTGCTTGAAAGGCAAAAGAGCAGATTCTGTCTCTATCGCATGGGAAAAATACTGGGAGAAATCACGTTGAATCTTCCAGGTATTCATAACGTTTACAATTCCATGGCAAGTATTGCTGTAGGGATTGAGCTTGATATTTCTTTTGATAAAATTAAATGTGCCCTTCAGACCGCTGAAGGAGTTCAGCGCAGACTGGAGATCAAAGGAGAGATAAACGGCATCACAGTTGTAGATGATTATGCTCATCATCCTACTGAAATCAAATCCGCATTGTCTTCTATCAAGGCAAGCTGGCCAGGCAGGCGTAAGGTCGTGGTCTTTCAACCCCACCGCTATACCAGAACCAAAGCGCTTTTTGATAATTTTACCCGTGCATTCTATCAATCGGATCTGCTTGTAGTTCTTCCGATTTACCCTGCCGGAGAAAAGAAGATAAAAGGGATAACCGGCCAGACCTTATGCGAAGGAATTATGGCACATGGTCACAAAAAAGTCGTCTGCAAAGAAGATTTTAAAGAGGCTGTTTGTCATTTGAAAGAAGTATTAAAAGAAGGAGATATCCTGCTTACCCTTGGCGCAGGAAATGTATGGAAAATCGGGGAAGAGATACTGGATATATTGAAGTAATGGTTTACGGTTGTCGGTTTACGGTTCACGGTAATGACTCAGTTTTTTTTAAAAAAACACCTTAACCTTGCATGAAATATAAATTTGAGTTCTCACAACTAAACCTTTTATGTTTGCTCAACTGATAACCGTGAACTGACAACCGTTTATAATGCTTGATTCTGATTCAAAAATATGGCTTGAACGCCGGTTTAAAAACAGTGTCAGATTTGATGAATCCATGTCGAAACACACATCTTTGCGGGTGGGGGGTGCGGCAGATGCTTTTGTCATGCCTGAAAAGCTTGAAGAACTTGCAGCGCTTATCAAGTGGTCACGGCAGAATGATATTCCTTATCTTGTTATCGGAGACGGGACAAATCTTCTTGTAAAAGATAGCGGCATACGAGGAATTGTAATTATACTTACAAAATGTCTGAAACGCATTAGTAAAAGAGATACGGAAAAAGACGGCATCATTGTTACTGCTTTGGCTGGGGTAAGAATGCAGGCTCTTTGTTCTTTTGCTATTAAGAATGGTCTCAAAGGGATGAATTTTGCTATCGGCATCCCCGGTACGGTGGGTGGAGGTATAATGATGAATGCCGGAACCGCCCATGGATCAATAAAAAGCATTCTTGATTCCATAAAAATTTTGCTGCCTGCCGGGCATGCTAAAATAATTATGAGAGAAAATTTAAATTTTGATTACAGGGGGCTGTCTCTGAAAGATGAAGTAAGAGAAGTTAATCAAGACCAGCCAATTATATTAGGGGCCTGCTTCCGCCTGTATCCTTCAGACCCGCAGGAACTCCAAAAAGATGCTGAAAAAAAGCTGAAAGTAAGAAAAGAAAGACAGCCCACAGGCATGCTTAGTGCGGGATGTTTTTTTAAAAACCCTTTGTCCGGGAAAACAGCGGGAGAGCTTATTGATCTGTCCGGACTTAAAGGCAAGTCAATAGGTGGAGCAAAAATTTCATTAAAACATGCCAATTTTATTATTAACAAAGACAGAGCATCTGCCTCCGATATACTGACGATTATAGAACTTGTTCAGGAAACAGTGTCAAAAAAGTTCAACATCAATCTAAAGCCGGAGGTAAAAATTGTTGGGCAATAAGCATATAAGAAAAAACTATTACAAGGGTGCATCATCTAAAAAAAGTGTCAAAATATTCCAACGCTTTGTTTTCTGTTTCAAGATAGTGACTGCAATTGGCATTTTAACTGTAATGAGCTTTGCTTTTATTCTGGCTCACGATTGCATTACACAATGCGACTATTTCAGAGCTGATAACATAGTTATTAGAGGAGCGCATCGGCTTTCGAAACAGCAAATTCTTGAACAGGCAAATATAAATAAAGGAATAAATATTCTTTCCGTCAATCTTTCAATAATAAGAAACACATTGCTGGCGCATTCATGGATAGCTGAGGCTGAAGTCAGAAGAGAGCTGCCTGATATGATAACTATTGGGATTAAGGAGCATAAACCGCTTGCTATTTTAGATCTTGGCCGCAAGTTCCTGATAAATGTTAATGGAGAAGTATTTAAAGAATGGACTCAATCGGATTCTGATATTTTGCCAATTGTCAGCGGACTTCAATTTTCAGATCTGAATATTTCCGGTGAGGCACGCAGCACATCTTTTAATGCAGTAATGGAAGTTTTACGTCTTGGCCGGGAGCCTGACAGCATTCTTCCAAACAGAAGAATAAGAAAAATACGGGTGGACGGACAAACAGGTCTTACCCTGTACACATTTGATCAAGTAAGAGTAATAAAGCTGGGCTATAATGATTATACAAACAAGTATGAAAGGCTTGAAAACGTGCTTTTCTACATGAAAAAAAAGAAATGTTTTCCGGATTTCGATTCAATTGATTTGAATCACCTGGATCGTATTGTTGTAAATCTTGCGAAAGATGAATCATCTGCAGGGGATCATAGGGAGATTTAATATGCGGGAAAATGAAGAAATCGTTGTAGGCCTTGATATTGGAACCACCAAAATCTGCGCTGTTGTCGGCGAAATATCCGGCGATGAAATTAATATAGTCGGCATCGGCACCCACCCCTCAGTCGGGCTTCGCAAGGGAGTTGTGGTAAATATTGAATCAACCGTAGAATCTATAAAAAAAGCGGTCGAGGAAGCAGAACTTATGGCCGGTTGCGAAATTTCATCGGTTTATGCAGGAATTGCAGGAGGACATATAACCGGCTTCAACAGCCGCGGAATTGTGGCGGTAAAAGGCTCTGAAATAACCAGGCTTGATGTTGAGCGGGTAATCGACGCTGCAAGAGCTGTGGCAATTCCAATGGACAGGGAAGTAATACATGTGATTCCCCAGGAATTCATTGTTGATGATGAAGCAGGTATTCAGAATCCTGTCGGCATGGCCGGAATAAGGCTGGAGGCAAAAATTCATATTGTGACTGGCGCTGTAACATCGGCTCACAATATTGTCAAGTGTGCAAACCGTTCAGGTCTTGATGTCTGTGATATTGTCCTGGAATCTCTTGCTTCGGGCGAAGCTGTGCTGTCCGAAGAAGAAAAAGAGCTTGGTGCCGGTTTGATTGACCTTGGTGGAGGAACAAGTGATCTTGCTATATTTTGCAACAACAATATCAGGCATACATTTGTGCTTGGATTGGGTGGTAATAATCTGACAAATGATCTGGCAGTTGGACTGCATGCACCACAAAGAGAAGCTGAAAAAATAAAGAAAAAGTATGGAACCTGCATTGCAAAAAATATCAGCAGTGAAGAAACTATCGAAATCCCGGGTATGGGGGGACGAAAGCCCAGAAAGCTTCCAAGGCAGATTCTTGGTGAAATTCTGGAACCTCGTATGGAGGAAATTTTTACACTGATAAATAGAGAGATTTATAGAGCAGGAATGGAGAAATTAATTTCGTCAGGTATTGTTTTGACAGGCGGATCAGCGCTTTTGAGAGATGCGACGGAGATTGCAGAATCAGTTTTCAATTTTCCAACCCGGCTTGGCAAGCCCATGGGAATCAGCGGTCTGGTCGATGTTGTAAACAACCCAATGTATGCGACAGGCGTTGGACTGGTTATATATGGTGCTAAAAACCAGACAGCGAGAAAGAATTTCAGAATTCGTGATAAAAACATTTTCAACCGTATAATAACAAGGATGAAGAAATGGTTCAAGGATGTGATTTGAATCCAAGTTAAATTAGCGCCCTATCGGGCGAGCTCTTAGCTGATAAGCTTAACAGCTACGAACAGTTCGTTATGTACTGATAGTTTTTAACCTATTGATAAAATTGACTAAAAAATGGAAATTTCTATACTATTAAATTAACACACAGAAGGCGTACAGCATACAAGATTTAAGGTTCAAGGTTCAGGGTTCAAGGAATGCTGCCATTTTATGTATTCCTTAAAACATCAATACACGAGAGGGCAATCTCTAAGAAACTTTGGCTTATCAATTAGCACGCCGAAGGCGTACCACCAATATTCATTTTTCAATTAAAGCCATTAAAGCCATTAAAGCCATTAAAATTATAATATAATGATTCATTGGGAAAATTTTTAAGATTTAAGTATTATTTGTAAGGGGGGGGAGATTATGTTTAGTTGTGTAGATAATAATAACTCTGCAAAGATCAAGGTTATCGGGGTAGGTGGCGCAGGCGGAAACGCAATAAACAATATGATCGAATCCAATTTGCAGGGGGTTAAGTTTATTGCGGCAAACACGGATGCCCAGGCGCTTGAAAATTCAAAGGCACAGCTCAAGTTGCAGATTGGAGAAAGGCGCACCGAAGGACTTGGCGCAGGCGCTAATCCTAAAGTCGGAAGCGAAGCTGCAATTGAAAGTAAAGAAGCAATAAAGGATGCTCTTGAAGGCAGCCACATGGTTTTTATTACTGCTGGATTCGGCGGTGGTACCGGCACGGGAGCTGCACCGACTATAGCAGAAATTTGCAAAGAAATTAAGGCGTTGACTGTTGCAGTAGTGACAAGACCATTTTCATTTGAAGGGAAGAAAAGGGCAAGGCAGGCAGAAGAAGGCCTTGCCGCATTAAAAGAAGTTGCCGATACAGTAATTATAATACCCAACGACAGAATGAGAGGAATTGCGGAAAAAAATGCAAAGATGGTCGATATGTTTAAGAAAACAGATGAAATTCTTCTTCATTCCGTTAAGGGGATTACCGATCTTATTATGATGCCGGGTCTGGTTAATCTTGATTTTGCGGATGTTAGAACAACTATGTTAAGGTCAGGCATGGCCATAATGGGCACAGGCATAGCAAGTGGTGCTAATCGGGCAAAAGAAGCTGCTGAAAGGGCTATATCCCATCCATTGCTTGAAGATATCTCAATTTCCGGTGCAAAAGGTGTATTAATGAACATAACATGCACCAGTGAATTAACAATGGAGGAGATGACGGAAGCTTCCGATAGAATATATGAAGAAGTGGGTGAGGAAGCCGATATTATATGGGGAACTGTAGTTGATGAGTCTCTTGGAGATGAGATGAGAGTCACCGTTATTGCAACAGGAATAAGTACAAGCTATGAATCATCGCTGCCCGGAAAATTCAGAGATAATGGACTCAGGGGAAAAATAAGAGATATTACTCCTGGTGAGTTGCATGCTGCAGTTAACCTGGATGAGCCAACTTTTCTCCGACAAAAAAAAGCGGCCGGTGAATCAGCCGGAGCTACTTACAGAGGATACAAGGGCATAGTAATGGACAATAATGATCTTGATATCCCGACCTTTTTAAGAAGAAAGGCGGATTAAATGTAAGGGTGAAGGCTGAAGGTTTGAAGGGATTCTATCAATTTTATAAAAAATAATAGAGCAAAGCGATACAATAAAATCTTAAACAAAAAATATGGTATTGAAAGCCGGAAAGTCAAATAAAAAATATGCTGAATCGGAAATCGGTACAATCAGGAAAGGTTGCAGAGAATGTATTCGAATAGCTCTTGTATATCCCAACAAATATCATGTTGGAATGTCCAACCTTGGTTTCCAAACAGTATATCATTTATTAAACAATATTGAAAATGTTGTGTGTGAAAGAGCTTTTCTGCCTGATACAACTGATTTGCCCGGGGCCAGGATAACCACTATAGAATCAGGGAAACAAATTTCTGATTTTGATATTATCAGTTTTTCAATTTCATTTGAGAATGACTACCCAAACCTTCTAACCATTCTAAAGAAAGCAAATATCCCCTTGCATTCAAGTGATAGAGGAACCCCCCATCCTCTTGTTATTGCAGGGGGAGTCGCCTGTTTTTTAAACCCGGAACCTGTTTCATCATTTATTGATTGTTTTTTGATCGGGGAGGCGGAATTGATGCTTCCCCAATTTATTGACAG
Source organism: Deltaproteobacteria bacterium (assembly GCA_030262795.1). Taxonomy (GTDB): domain Bacteria; phylum Desulfobacterota; class Desulfobacteria; order Desulfobacterales; family ETH-SRB1; genus B13-G4. The sequence goes on from JAJSZO010000040.1 coordinate 10,942, forward strand.
CTTTGATAATAATATAAGCAGAAGATCCCTTTTAAAAAATATAGCACGCAAAGTATCAGGTGCTTACGTACCGGCGTTTTACGAATCAACCTATAATAAAGATGGAACAATTCGTTCTTTTGAACCATTACTTGATGTCCCTGCCAAAATCAGGCGGACGTATATAGAAGACCTTTCCCGTGTTTCAACATGCAGCAGTATAATAACCCCGCATACTACTTTTGATAATACATTTTTGATAGAAACCGGCAGAGGCTGTCCGCATGGCTGCCGCTTCTGCAGTGCCGGATATATTTACAGGCCTCCAAGATTCAGGCCTTTCCCGGTTATTGAAAAATGTCTAAAGCAGGGAATTTTGCTTACCAATAAAATTGGTCTTGTTGGAGCTGCGGTTTCAGATTTTCCAGAGATAAAAGAACTTTACGATTATGTTAATAATAAGGATATCAGATTATCATTCAGCTCTTTGAGAGCTGACTCCCTTTGCCCCGAGCTTATATCGTTACTGAGGCAAAGCAAAGTCAAAACCGCAACAATCGCCCCAGATGCCGGATCTGAACGTATGCGCAGGGTAATCAACAAGGGCATTACAGAAGAGGAAATACTTAATGCCACTGAGGCCCTTGTTGCAGGCGGTATTCCAAACTTAAAGCTCTATTTCATGATTGGTCTTCCAACAGAAACAATGGATGATGTCGAAGCTGTCATAAAATTGTGCAAAAAGATAAAACAGCAATTTCTCACAGTTAGCCGAAGCATGAAACGAATAGGAGAAATAACTGTAAGCCTTAATTCTTTTGTGCCAAAGCCTTTTACACCTTTTCAGTGGACAGCAATGGATGATGAACAGACACTGAAAAAAAAAATAAAGATGATAAAGCATGGTTTAAAAAAAGTTGCCAATATCCGTGTTCATGTGGATATACCGCGCTGGGCTTTTATCCAGGCTATGTTTTCACGCGGTGACCGCAGGATTTCAGGAATTCTGACTCTGGCTAATGAAAACCAGGGAAACTGGGCGCAAACACTTAAAGAAACATTGATAAATCCGGATTTTTATGCGTTGCGGGAGCGATCTTTAGACGAATTGCTTCCCTGGGACTTTATAGATCATGGTGTGACTAAGTCTTTTCTGAAACATGAATATAAGAAGGCCTTGGATGGTAAAAAGACTTCACCATGCCCTATGGAATCATGCAGTGTTTGCGGGGTATGCAAGAAAGATTAAAGGAGGATGTAATCATTTAAACTCAGTATCTAAGAAAGGAAAAATATTATGGAGATAAAAAAGTGGGACAGTCCACCGGCAATGCAGATCGACCCGGAAAAAATTTACCTTGCGGTCGTTGCGACTGACAAGGGGAACATGGAACTTGAGCTCTATCCCGAACATGCGCCCAAAACGGTTAACAATTTTGTTTTCCTGGCGAAAGAAGGTTTCTATGATGGTGTATCGTTTCACCGGGTAATCAGCGATTTTATGATCCAGGGCGGGGATCCGACGGGTACCGGGCAGGGAGGCCCGGGATATCAGTTTGAAGACGAGGTAAAAGGAAATCCACTAAAGCACGAGATGTGTGTAATCTCAATGGCAAACGCCGGGCCAAACACGAATGGAAGCCAGTTCTTCATCACGCATTCGCCGCAGCCGCACTTAGACGGCAAGCATACTGTGTTTGGAAAGGTAATTGCAGGACAGGAAATCGTAAACGCAATTCGCCAGGATGATCGGATGGTCAAAGTGGAGGTCAAAGAAATCTGAGGAAATCTTTTTCCGGCAACCAATGTCATGAAAAGGTATAACACTACGGATTCACCTGACAAAATCTGT
>JAJSZO010000040.1:12872-15190 GCA_030262795.1 Deltaproteobacteria bacterium
GGTATGGCTTGAGGTTTTCTGCTCAGTTTAAGGGGGAGCTATCCAAGAATTATGCCTTATCAATTGAACCATATATAACATATTGGAATATTGATAAATCAGATACGGAAATTCTTACTTACGATGATACGTTAACAGATTATGTTGTTTATGAACCTGAAAATGAAACTACGTCTTTTGGATTGCGTCTGAATTTCGAATTCTAAAAAATAGAGACGGAAAGAGAGATTCCTATGAACTCCCATGCCCTATCGGGCACAACTCATTTCATGCTTGCATCAAATTATGAGAATCTGCCATAGAATGATTTCAAAGAGTTAGGTTAGATGGAAATCATTTGCTATGAACTCTGGTAGTTTCAAAATTCCGTGTTATACTCCTTAAAAATAAAAAAATGACCCACCTCTGGTTTGCTTCGGTTAATTCCTGTCAATTTTCTTTATATTTATGTATTTTTTCATTGGGTTTTTATTTATAAATACAAAAATATTTATTGCTTATTTCTCAATTCAATGATTTTGCCCAAAGCCAGTTCGTCAATTCACATTATTTTGACCTTGAAGAATTAAAAACCGATCTGTCCTCAATTTTCAGTGATTCTCCATTAGATCCCAAACAGTTGATAGATAAACTTAGTTTTGTATCCGGCAAATCAATTAATATTAAAAAAGATATATTAATTCTTGATGAAATACAGGCAATTCCAAGAGCAATAACTGCACTAACGTATTTTAGCCAGCATATCAACGACCTGGCAATTGCGGCTGCCGGTTCTAATCTCGGTGTCGCGCATAGTAATGAACCGTTTCCAGTCGGAAAGGTTGAAATTCTTCATATGTATCCAATGAATTTTGAAGAATTTCTTTCCGGAACAGACGAGGAAATGGCATTGTCGTTTTTAAAAAATTTTAAAGGAGAAAAGACTGATGATATCTATCACAGACGTCTTTTTGATTTACTGAAAGCGTATTTTGTTACAGGTGGGATGCCGGAAGTTATCGGTCGATATCTGGAAAAAAAGATGAACCGCTTAAAGCATTCAGAGCAGTGCGGCAGCTCCAAAAGCAACTTCTCTTTCATTAGAAAGCGATTTTTCAAAGTATGCGGGAAGCACTAACTCCCGTCATATTGAACGCATTTTTAGGGCAATACCCCTTCAATTGTCAAATACGCAGGATAAAAAATCAAAAAAATTTCAATTTAAAGATGTTATTTCCAAAGGGTACAGAAGCTATGAAGATCTGGCAGATCCCATAGAGTGGTTAATCAAGGCAGGACTTGCCTTGAAAGTGAATACCAATTTACACCCGTCAATACCTATTATGGCTGGAGCAAAGGAAAACAGCTTTAAACTCTTTCTGTTTGACGTCGGTTTACTTGGCGCAATTTATAAACCTGAATCCGGAAAGTATTATGCGGTATGATTATGGCTCCTATAAGGGCTATTTTTCTGAAAACTTTGTACTCCAGGAATTGTACTCCTATGGATTGAATGAAATTGTCACCTGGTCCGGCAAGACTTCTGAAATCGAATTTGTGCTTGAAATTAACGGTAACATTATTCCAGTAGAGGTAAAAGCCGGATTTAATACCAAAGCCAAGAGTCTGCTGGCATTTATAACTAAATACAGCGCCAGTTCAGATAGTTTATAATTTGAAACGAAAAAAGTCTAAGGGCTTGGCAAATATGCAGTCTGTTCATGATAAGGGATATGCGATTGATGGATAGGCACTAACCGGATGGCAGCGGGCCTGGATCTTTCTGGCAGATGAATGCACCCCAAAAGAATGGATGAGGGTGTTTTCCTGGTTTACACTTTTTTGATGTTGGTTCTTGCCTGGTGAAATTTTCTCATTAATCTTCTGGATCGCCTTTCCTGGGTAAGCCAGACTTAACCCCCCAATGCCACCCATCAAACAGGCTCTAAGTCCGTTAATTTCTACATTCAAATATCTGGCTATAATGATTCATTCAGATACAGGTTATTGATCAATATTACTGAATATGTTTTTTTTCCAATCATTATAAATAATTGGCCATGTAAAAGCAATAACGATTATTGTAAGAACTAAAAAAATCTAGGCTAATGCTGACATTATTTATCACCACCTTTTAAAATGAGATATCCGGTAACATAGCGAGTTACCCAGAACACTATGCCAAACAAAAATGAAGGGAAACGGAATGATTCTTTTGAGAGAAATTGCCCGAATATCAATGCCCCAACGGTAATATTGCCCAGCGTGCCTAGTTTATCTGAAACAAATTTTCTCTGCCTCTCATTCATGCAAAAAATTTACAATGGCTTTGTGAATAA
>JAJSZO010000041.1 GCA_030262795.1 Deltaproteobacteria bacterium
ATTATTACGTAAAAAATATGACTTTAATACAGCATTGTTAAAATAATATTTGTTTTTTTAAAATCAAGATCGACTTTCAAGAGTTTTCAAGAGGTTTTCGAAAATATTTCGAGGCATCTTTTTGTCTCTTTCCAGCTTTCCGACAGCATGAAAAATATTTTCCATATTTTCTGTATCAAGCAGTTGAACTTCGATATCAGATTTATCCACCTTTAATTTTAGAATAAGTTTTGAATGAAGTATATTTAATTGCAATTTGTCCTCGGACGGCAATGCCAGTGCCAGGTTTGCTTCTTCGAGAAGCGTATTAAGCTCCTGACGTTCCACGAATTTAATGTTTGGATATTTATCTTTTATTTCATTTTTAATCTCTGATGAAACAATGCCTGCTTTTGGCTGAAAAGGGTCATGCACTATTGCTATGGTCAAAGACCGGGCAGGATTTAAATTATCAGATGGTGTTTTATGTGGAGTTGAAAATGTTTTATTAATACTGTCAATCAGCTTATCGTTTCGTTGCTTTTCTTTATCAGTTGTCATTATCTTAAATTTTGCATTTTTCAACTCAAAGTCCTTGGTCATATACGTATAACCTAAAATTACGGCAGATGCTAATACAGCAATCAACAAAAAAACGGAAATCCATTTCGGGTTTGACTGAGAAGATAATAGACGGTGGGAAGTTGTGGTATCAGAGGAGCTTCTTGTTCTTATAACATCCTGGACAGTTGACTCAAGTTTCACCTGTTTTTTATCTTCATTTTCTGTTTTTCTCCTGTCACAACATCTGAATCGCGGGTCTCCATACAAAAGATAACTTGTCCAGCCAATAAAAGCATGGCCATATTCTTCTATTAGCATCAATCTTGCCTGTCGTACGGATTCGCCGATTGTTTTTCCGGAAAAAAAGTGGGTGTAAAATTCACAGGCAAAAAGACTGCTTGGTGTATCCATTATTTCCCAAAATGATCCTATATAGTACTTTACTCCTGCGCGTAAAAAAGCGTTTGCCATTCCAAAAGAATCATTTTCAGGATGCCACTCTTCTGTTCGGGCGGATTGGCATGCGTTGGAAAAAACAAGGACAGGCATCTTTGAACTTCCTGCCATCTTGTCAATATCATGGGCAGTGAAAGTGCTGTCTGCTAATTTCCAACCGCTTTGTACGGAATTGTGCGGACTATAATCAGCATGACCTGCGAAATGAACAAAATCAGAGTTTTTGATTTTTGATTTGATTCCATCAAGCATAATATCGGAAGAATCAAGAGAAGCATTAACCATGGTGCCATCCTGGAGATTCACCGCATCTGTAACCTGTAAAATCCGGTCTGCTTCCAGATCTGCGCTTGGAAGATCACGACTCGGATTGGCCAATATCCACATATTTAACGGTACAGACATGCTTTGATGATCTGATTCTGTAATTTTCTGACGGGTCTTGACCAAACGCCCCATATTAAAACGTTGACATAAAAATTCATGATCAAGGCGGATCAATTCCCAAGGGATATGAACCATACGGTCATCAATTCTCAAAATTAAATATTCAGCATCTGTATTTGTCAGTTTTTCCTTAATATTGGACGTTAACAGCTCGTCGCACAGCATATCCCCCATCTGCTTGAGTCGTTTCGATATCCCTGAATGGTCTCTTCCTTTTTTTTCTTCTTTATTTAAAAAATCTACCGTTTCCACACAGTATTTTTCGACCCTACCTATTGTTTTCATAGAGACTTCTTTTATCTCATACGGATCAATTGATGGTTCTAAAGAAAAATCCGGTTTTTTTCGGATGCCGATTTTCAAAGAATTTTTCTCTCGTGTGACTTCAAGGTAAATCGTATTATTTTTCATAAATACCTTCTTTATTTATTGCAAAAAGATAAGATCCCTTATTCAACAGCTTTTGTGCCAGAACCAACTGATAACTCCCAAAGGGTAAATTCTCAAAAAGTTTATAACCGTCACTTGCAAGACGCGATACAGACCCCCCTCCCTCTCTTGTGAGAGTGACTCTGACGTTTTTTGCCATTTTATTATTTTTGTGCACCTTGATCTGCACACAAAATTTGTCGTCACATTTTTCCATAAATATATCTGCCCTGAAATCGCCAAAGATTTTTTTTATGCAAATATGGTCTGTCAGGGACGCTTCGCCCAAACCATGAGTTCGTGCAAAACCGTATTGCAAAGAAAAATCAGGAGTTAAGCCTCGTACCCATTCTAAAAGCTTTTTCTTTATGGTTTCCGGTTTGAGGCATGGCTGTTTTGGAGAAGATCTCAAAAGATTCATATTTACTTTTTCCAGAACAGCCAGAGCCTTTTTTTCAGGCATGGGTTCCCATCTGTTTAGATCGTTATCTCCCATAATTCTTGTTGCATTTGCTATATTTTCGAGACAGTTGTTGCATTCTGAAATATGTTCCATCACCCGGACTCTTTTTTTATCAGGAAGATTGCCGGTTATATAATCAACGAGTATATCGAAATCTATACATCCTGTTCCCATATTTTTTTCCTCTCATGGAGAAGCCTGCTCATGCAATCAGACACATGCTCAATATAATTCACTCCGGAAGCTTTTTGGGTGAATTATTACAACATTGAAAAAAAACCTATATTTAAAGATACGTAAAGAACATAATTTTCATACACAAAATCTGCAATTTTTAAACCCCGTTCCTTATTTTTTTCTCTATTTTTTCCTTTAACTTCTTTTTCGCCCTGCTCTTGGCCACTTGTGTACTTCTGTTATTTTTTCCGATAATAGAAGCAACTTGCGACAATGAGAGTTGCTGATAATAAAAGAGTTTTAATATTGTTTTATCCTGCAAGGACATTTCTTCTATAGTCTCATGAATAAGCATTAGCATTTGCCTGGCATCAAGCCTGCTTTTTTCATCAAAATCAAATCTTTCCTGAACATCTTCAATAAACACCCGGCCTTTTTGTTTTGAGAGCGCATACGGGTCTTTTTTTCTGATTTCATCCAGTGTAGTTTGATTCGCAATCAACTTAATCCATCCGGCAAGATTGAGTTTTTTCGAATCAAACTGCTTCAATTTCCGGCAATCATTTTCAAAAAGCCTGATAAATACTTCGATGCGAAGATCCTCAATATCTTCTTTAGTGAAGGGCAGGTTATAAAATAATAAGGTTTTTCGAATGGTGTAATAGATCAGATCGCCGTATTCTATGACCAGCCTTTCCTTTTTGTCTTCAAACAGACATTCATCAAGGATTTGCTGTTGCTTTTCAAGCATATCGCTTTTCACCTGTTTATCACCTTATCCCCTTTCCTGATACCGGAGTTTTGGGTAGTTACAAATATTGTTTCATTTTTTCCCATGCCGGCATTTCCGATAATTTCTGTGTCAGATCCCAGAGATATGCCGGTAACCGGATTATACCTCGGCGCTTGTTCACGATACAAAATGATCGGCCACCCTTGTCTGGTTTTTTCGCTTTCGAAAATCGCATAAATCTTTTTTTTTGTGATTCTATTGATTTTGCCATCCATCAAGGGGAGTGCGTTGTGGAATTTTTCGGAAAGTTCTTCTGCCATAGACCTTAATGCAGAACGACATGGGAATTTCACATAAACATCTTTTGTTACAATTTCCTCAAATGTTTTAAGACTGACAAGGCGTGCTGTAACCTCAATTCCGTTTCTATCAGTAAACGTATTTCCTAAAAGCAATGCGTGAGGATTCTTTAATCCTTTCCGTTCATAAGGTGTAACCATTATTCTCTCAAAATTGTATTCATTTAGATAGGTCTGCAGTTCTTTTTGTACCATGACCTGAAAACGATTATTGCTTATAAAACTTCCCAATAGCAACTGTTGGAACAGTGCTCTGTTTTCTGTTTTCATAAAACGAGAGCTCCCAGAAAAAATAGGAATCCCTGAAAAAAGACGTTGAAAAACCCCAACCTCTTTTTTCCATGTTTTGCTGTCAAAAGGACACATTTTAACAGCATAACGGTGCGTTAGCCGCAATACTTCCGGAATCTGCCGGGTGATGACAATTTTCTTGATGCTTTCTCTGCCTGATATATCCTTTGCTCTAACAATGATTGTATTCTTGCCTTGTTCCAGGCTTACTGATTGATTGAAAGAGACAATTCTGCCTGTTTTATGATTGTCCCGCAGTTTGTTTATTGCCGGATATTGTCCGGTTTTGCTTTCTACCTGGATGGTCAGTTCTTTGATCCTGGTTTTGCCTTTTACCTGTACCTCAATATCTGCATATTTTTTAAAAACTGTTTCTTTTTCCGGCCATCCCTTTAATATAATCCCAGGCCGGTCATTTGATATTAAAAAAAGTTGCGAACCGGAATCGTCTGCGATGTCTGAAAAATTCTGTGCAAGCAGAAGGTTGCGGGGAACGGTTTTAAATCGTTTTTTGCTTGTTATCGTTTCAGGGGATATGTTTGCTCTGGTTTTATTTCCCAATGTATCTATGGCCGAAAGCGTAATATTTCTCATGTCGGGTTTCAGGAATACGTTAAAAGCATTATTATCTACCGAGACATTATTTTCTGTTCCGTTTACAATAAAAGATTTTATGCCGGATTCATCATAAAGATACCCCTGCATTACAACACCTGGAACAAATTTATTTATAATAATAACAGGCCCTGACCTGTCAACATGTATGAAGATAGTCTGTTTTTCTTCACCACCCAAAAGGTTTCGAGCAATCACTTCAATTTTATGCCGGCCCTGCATTAATGGTAAATCTTTCTCAAATGAAATCATCTGATCAGAAGATTCCATAAGAATTTTTTCGCCGAACAGGATAATTTCCGAAACATACCTCTCATCTTTTGCGACTCCTGAAATAGTAACAGGATCATCTCTGGTCTTTTGCGGATATTTAAGCGTAAGAACGGGTTTTGATATATCTTTTTTTCCACGCAGCATAATATGCTTTCGAACTTCGTCCAGATAAAACCTGGCTTTTGCAGATGGCTCCTGCGATCCGGAAAGTTCCAATTCTGATTTGGCAGCATCATAATTACCCAAAAAGTAATGTATAATCCCTGTTTCCCGATGGGGAAAATAATCCATGAAATGCATTCCATAGGTGTTTGTCCACCTTTTTTCCGCAGGACGTTTTTTTATGGCAACATTTAGGTCAAAAAGAGCTTCATCATAAAAACCCCCATCTATATAGGAAAGCGCACGTTCATAGTAATCATACCACCGATCTGTAAAATTTCCGCGGACCACGCCGAATTTTTTTCCATCTTTTTCAAAAACGGGACCATGCGAAACCGCACAAGCATACAGCCACAGAAGCTGGAATAGTATCAGCGGAATCAGCAGAATTTGTATTTTTTTAAATCGTTTTTTATGCATCAGTACACACAAAATCCTGTAAGGATATTTTCCATTAAAAACCTTTGAAAAATACCATCTTTTGTCCAATTTGGCTACCAACTTAAGGCATGACCCTTGTAATCCCAAGGAGTTACAGTAGGGTGGGCACTGCCCACCAATCTACGCAGTTTGCAGCGATCGCTCATTGATGGTGGGCATTGCCCACCCTACGAATTGTCCCGCTTTAAGTTGGTGGCCTCCAATATTTTAAGCACCAGTCTCAGATAGTGAAATTAATTATCTGAAAATCTATATCTTTGTTCTTTTGTGGCACGCCAATCAATCAAATCCAATCATATTAATGTTATATCAATACCAATTATTTGTGCAATTAGCAACAGATTAATAGCAATTCTAATTATGGGAATTGATCAAGGCGTAGGTTGGGTTGAGTGAAGCGAAACCCAACAAATTTAGGCCAATTCCTTATATAATCGTTGGGTTTCGTACCTCAACCCAACCTACAAAATGGCATAATTAGAATTGCTGACAGATTAAGCAAATTAGGAACGGGGACGAAATAACTTCCTCATTTAGATGCATAAATTTAGGTCGGAATTTTTTGCAGCAAATTTGTGACCAATTTGTTTCACGAACGTATAAATATATCAAAAGCAACGACTCATCAAGCCGATGGGACAATATCTCCCTTCCCTGAAACAGGGGGCTGGGTGAAAACGTGGCCAAAAAGATAGGAAATGGTGGGATCAGGTCAATCAATTAAGCTTTACCTATCTTCCTCTGTAGGAAAAACCCTTCAAAAAGATCCTGCCCGTACGATCCTTCTGTGATGATAATTCTTAAAGAATCAGGAGGTTAGTCCAACTACGAGAGTTTGGCATGTCCTTTGCTCACAAGAGTATAAAAAGGCCATTCTTACAAGCCGAGGGGACGAAATAACAATACCACCTGATTGGAAACATTATTTTGTTTGGATTAAATAAAAATCAACAAAACAACTGTAACGGCGGTATCTTTGCTGGAAAGCGCATAATGTTGCTGATTGTAATTGCAATCGTTTTGATTTGTACCGCAACGCTATTGCTTTCTGTTAACACAGGATTCTGCGGCTCAAAAGAAAATGATGCGGCATTTGATTTCAGTTCGCCGCCAAAAACCCGGATTCAGTTGACGCCCGACTTGAGTTTTGGTGGCAGGGTAGAGCTGGAATACCAACTGGAAAAGAACTTTCATCCGGATGCTGAAGATTGCAACCATACCGCTGTCTGGAAACCGTCTGCATCAATGGCTTTTTCCTATGCGTGTACTGAAAAATCTACGGCATTTCTGAATATCGAATTATCTCAGTCAATTGAAGAGAACAAAGAGGATAATGAAACCGTGCTGGAACTACAACAGGCCTTTTTGTCCTTTACGCAAATAATTGATGGACTGGATATGATAATCGGCAGACAGAGATTCAGGGATAAGCGCGAGTGGCTTTATGACGAAGAATTGGATGGAGTAAATCTATCTTATGGTTTCTCAGATTTTGCCCTTGATTTTTCGGTAAATAGAAAGCCCAACAAAGATATCTTAAACCACAAAAAGAATAAAAAAGTTACCAACTATTTGCTTTATGGAAGATACACTCCAGACAGCGACACAATAATCGGAGCTTACAGTTTTGTTCAGGATGATAGAGGTTCTGCAAATAAAAGTTCAATCTTTTACGGTCTGCATCTAAGCGGTGAAATGATAGATAGCCTGGAATACTGGTTGGAACTTGCGCACGTAAGGGGCAGAAGCAAATCCAAAAAGATCAGAGGCATCGGGTTTGATCTTGGCTCTACTTACAAACTTGATTTGCCGCTGAAACCTTCCATAACGCTGGGCTGCGCTTTTGGCAGCGGAGACGATGATCCATTGGACAATGAAAACAACAACTTTCGCCAAACAGGGCTTCAGGACAACAGCGCAAAGTTTAATGGCGTAACGCACCTGAAATACTATGGCGAAATGTTCGATCCCGAGTTAAGCAATCTTGTTATCTTAACTGCCGGGTTTGGTCTTAAACCTACACGCAAAACATCAATAGATCTTGTTTGCCATCATTATAATCAACACAAGCTTTCCGACAAAATTCGCGACTCCAAAATTGATAGAGACCCGAACGGATTGAGCAAAGAGATAGGCAAAGAGATTGATTTTGTCGCAGGATATAAGAGCAAATGGCTGAAATCCACTGTTTCAATAGGCTATTTTATGCCCGGTAAAGCATTCTCTGATAATACTGACAATGCTCTCTTTGCAGAAATCAAGATACGCTATGATTTCTAAAGAGATACAGATTTTGTGTATGAAAATGACAGGTTGCTGCGTATGCATTAATAGAACGATAAATTGAGCGCACAATCAAAATTTCGATTTGTCAACCTTTTGATATAATTATAAATAACATCATGAAAAAGTTGCAAACCAATAAATGTCCAACTTTTTTGAACCGCAGAATATCGAAGTGAGGATGTTTCATACAGATTATCAGCTAAGACGCTTTTTTATAAAACAAGCACTCAAGCTCACCATGAGATACAGGAGGAATACTAATATGATGCAAGCTATCATTCTTGCAGCCGGACAAGGTTCACGGTTGAAGCAGCACAATAACGGCAAGCCAAAAGCTTTAATAAAACTGGATAAAGCTCGCCTTATAAATTATCAGATCTCAATTTTTCGCTATTTCGGCATCAAAGATATCTGCATAGTTATTGGATATGAGGGTGACATGATCCGATCTGTTATCGGAGATCATTGTCACTATATAAACAACGCAAGATATGCGGAGACGAACAGTCTCTACTCACTGTGGCTGGCTCGAGACTGGGTCAATAATGATCTGGTTGTAATTAACAGTGATGTGCTGGCACACCCGAATATCATTTGGCATCTTGCTGTTAATCACGGGAATTCACTTGTATACGATTCAGCTTCAGGCACCGACGATGAGAGTATGAAGGTGGAACTGGCAGGAGACAAACTAAGGCATATCAGTAAGTCGTTTGCCGTAATAGAGGAATCAAAAGGCGAAAGTCTTGGTATTCTGAAATTTAAGGCATCAGATACCAAACTGCTTTTCAGTGAGGTTGAAAAAACGCTGGCAACAGGAGGCGTTAATCAATGGGCACCGGCAGCTTTTGAGAAATTTGCCCGCAAAAAAGCGATCACCTGCATAGATATCGCTGGTTTCCCGTGGGTTGAAATTGATTATGCCGAAGATCTGAAGAATGCAACAGGAAGTGTTTGGCCGGAGATACGGAAGGCCATTAATTCACCACCCTACAATCAGGCATTTGAGCTGCTGATACATTCGAATCCAGAACGGCTCCAAGGAGGCAGCCATGTCTCATACTGATGATTCAATTTTTCAAACCATTCAGCAAGTTCGGACTCCCGGACTGCTGGAGGAAGTGATTTCCAGTGCTTGGATACAATGGTCTGAGAGGATTACTACTGTGAAAGTAAAGTCGAATTTGACCCATTACAGACCTTTCAGAGGCGGCAGGGTAATGCTGAAGGCCTGTGTTATCTATAGAAACGGGGGCCAAGCGCAGAAAGAAATTGATTTATTTCTCCAGATTTACTCTGATATTGAAGCCGCTCAAGCCAGAGTCAAAAAAGAGCGCTTTCGCCATGAACGGCCGCCGCTTTTTATTCCAAAATGGCAGGCCGTACTTTGGACATTGCCCGATGTTCCCAGGTTGCGAAAGCTCAAGAAGCTGATGGAACCTGATAATTTTCGCCGCCTCCTCTTACCGGAAACAGAAGACAAGCAGGGAGAGTTTCGTGATTCCCCTCTCAAATTATTCCGTTTTGTGCCACGAAAACGGGCAATCCTCACCTGGGAGCATCCGCGAACTCACCGCCGTTACTTTGTCAAGCTGTTTAACAAGACTGATGCGTTGCGAGTTTCAAATAACTACCGGCAAATCATGCAAATTTCAAAGCAAAGCAAACTTGACTTTATTGTCCCCGAATTAATCTCCTATAATTCGTCGTGTCGAGCACTCTTAATGACGGAGATTCCGGGCAAAACTTTCACGGAAGAAATGCGACAGGCTATTCCCGGATCCTTTGCCAGGGTTGGACGAATCCTGGGGCAACTGCATAAATCCCAGGCTAAACCCGAGATGCTGCGAAGTCCGGAAGAGGAAATTGACGCCATCTGCACTCATATGGGCGAGGTTAAGCTTGCCCTGCCTCAACTGGGAGTACAACTTGATTCAGTTACCACAATTTTGGCAAATGCATATCAGTATCTCCCTATCCCAAAAAGAATGCCTATCCACGGTAATCTCTTCGGTGATCAAATCCTCTATGGACAAAAAAATATTGGAATCGTTGATTGGGATGCTTTTTGCTGCGGAGATCCACTCTATGACGTCGGCCGGTTAATCGCCCATCTCCTCTTTCTTGGCGGCACTGAAGGATTGGCTTTTTCAGACGTAAATAGTTGTACTGAAGCGCTGCTTCAGGGTTACCAGGACGAAGTAGGAGAACCGGTTAATCGACAATGGCTTAGCTGGCACGTGACTGCGCAGCTTCTCATGCGCGGCAAAATCTCATCATTAAGAAAGTTGCCCAAAGACTGGATCGGGCAGTTGACCTTTGTAGTAAAAGAAGCTGAACGGTTGGTGCATGGCCGCAGTCGATACATGAACCTGCCCGCCCTTAATACCCAAAGTGAGCGATCAGCCTTTAGCGGTTAGCTATTAGCTTAATGATTACAAGATGTTTTGCTATTACAAACTTTCACCCATTGAGTGATATTTCCAATTAACGTAATGCCTTGATTTTTCAAAGCTAAACGCTCAACTTAACTAATAAACAGGAGATTACAACATGAATGAATCTAAAAAAATAACCGTATTATTCACTGGATACGCCCCTGTACACTTTGTTTGTTTTAAACGGATCTACGACCGGCTGGTTAAAATTCCTCAGGTTGAAGTTTTTGTATCAGGAGGTTTACGGACAAAAACCGAAAATGGAAAAGCCTACAACGCCAAAAAAATGTATGAGCCTTTCGGTATTTCCGGTGAAAAAATCCTCTCTCTTAAGGATGTGCAAAATCGTAAGTTCGACATTCTCTTTTCAGCCAGCTCAACTATTCTCGTGCCACTTATGAATTTTACCACCCGGGTTCAACTGTTCCATGGGGTATCTTTTCGTAACCGCGCTGTAAAGGCTGGAAATCTCGCCTACAACGTTTTATTTCTGATTGGTCATCATATGCAGAAATTATTTAACGAGACAGGACTTTTACTGGAGAATGATCCACGGGCAGTTCCAATTGGTTTTTCAAAGACAGATCCTTTACTCAACGGAGAACTTGACCGTAAAACTCTACTTGAGCAGTACGGATTCACGGGGAATCGACCAGTACTGCTTTTTGCCCCGACAGGGGAAGTTTATAACTCTCTCGAAACCATGGGTCAAGAAGTAATTCGCCGCCTGGCCGAGACCGGCAAGTATGATCTGTTGATCAAACCACACGATCACCCTAAAAATGCGACCATCGACTGGTTCGAGGAACTGGCTCCCCTGGAAGGAGATCATGTCCGCCTTGTCCGTGAGCATGACGTTATTCCATTGCTGTATCTTGCAAATCTTCTCATTACCGATGCCTCTTCGGTCGCTAATGAATACACCCTGCTCAACCGGCCCATTGTTTTTCTTGATGTCCCGGAATTGATCAAAATAACGAAAGAAAAACTTGCTATCATTGATATCGAGAGCTGGGGCCGCCGTGGTGGTCTTTTGGTGGAACGACCCGAAGAGGTGGTGGGTGTTGTTGCGCAAAGTCTTGCTGAACCGGAAGGTTTGGCGGAAATCCGTACCAGAATTGCCCAAGATCTTTTTTACAACCATGGTTGCGCCACTGAAGCCGCGATGAACTGGTTTACTGAGCGTTACTTGAACCTAAATTGAGCGCTTTTTCAAAAGAGACGTGTCGATATTTTTATTCAGATCAAAGGTAAATGTGATGAAAACCAAAATGAAATCAAAAAAAATAGCCTATTATTTAAGGCATTGCGGGAATCCGCATTACTTTGCAGCCATTAAACCCTACCTTGATTATTTCCTGGAGCAGGGCATCCACGATAATTTTCTTGTCGTTCGCGGGCTCAGTTCCGACTGTGAAGAACTTAAGGAGTACAATGGCTACACTCACCTGCTGACGGAAAACCATGATCTGGATAGCTACGATCTGGTATTAACTCCAACCTTCCTTCGTCCTGAAGAGCGCACTGAACAGACTCGTGCAGTACAGATATTTCACGGAATGTCGGACAAACCATTCACATATGCAAGAGATTTTAATAACTATATACGTTGCCTGTGTGCAGGACAGAGGCAGGTGGATCGCCTGAAACAGAACGGTAACAATCATAACATGCGGTGGAGCGTAATCGGCTATCCCAAATTTGACGATCCCGTCACAGTGCCAGGGCTTTTTGAAAACGACAGAAAAACCGTGATATACTGCCCGACGTGGCGCAAAGCCAATATCAGCTCTATCGAACTTTTTCTGGATAACACCGCGGTAATTGAGCAGATCGTTGCCGATTATAATTTGATCATCAAACCCCACCCGAACATATTCAATCATAGCCGTAAATTATTCGACCGTAAAATTGTAAACAAATTACAGGAGATTCACGGTGTCAGGCTCGTCCGTTCCGGAAATGTTATGCCGTGGTTTCGTCAGTCCGATCTTTATATTGGTGATATCTCCGCCTCCGGCTACGAGTGGCTCTACTTCGATCGTCCGATGGTCTTTTTGAACCCTCAGCCCGATCTCCTGCAGCCCAGTGCAGATCCTATGTCAACAACCTACCTGTGGCAGTGCGGTCACTTGTGCAATCAAATAAATGAGCTTAAGGCCGTAATTGATGCAAATTTGCGTAGCGATTGCTACCATGATATCCGGGAGGCCATACTCAGCTACAGCGTGTATAAACCCAGGGATAGTGGAGCAACACAACGCGGCCTGGATGAGATTGAACAAATCCTGGCAACTACCCACTTAGAGCCAGCTTAAAAAAAAGAGGATTACAGAGTGAAAAGTCATTCATCCATTCGTGTTGCAATATCATATTTGAAAAAGCAAAAACTGTTGCTTGGTTCAGCGCTTTTCTGGCGATCCATTCATGAGCTTGCGCCAATGCAGGTGCCGATTTTTACAGGAATAGTCATTGATGGCCTGACAAATGAGAAAGTTTCAATGTACGGGCTCAACTGGTCTCCGGAAAGTTCTCTGATTGTGTTGCAAATTGCGGCAATCGGGCTTCTGGTGGTTGCCCTTCTTCGTGGCTCAAGCGCATATGCGTGGACTTACTCATCAGCAAAGCTGAGCCGCAACTTTGTAACTGAACTTCGAAAAAAGCTCATTGAAAAAATAACCTTTCTCTCCCTGGACGTTCACCATCAATACGGTCCCGGTGACTTGCTCGACCGTACTCTTAGGGATACCGCGACTACTCGAGCATTTATGGAACGGGTTTTCGTACAGACTTTCACAAGTTTTCTACGCATGGGATACCCCATTCTCATGCTGATCCTCATTGACCCCATTCTTACGGGTATTGCACTTTCAGTAATTCCACCGCAACAGCTCATCTCACGTTATCTGGAAAAAAAGCTTCACGTTGCGACCCAGAAGAGCCGGGAGAGTGATTCTGATCTGATGAGTGCCGTGAAGGAAAACTTAGACGGCATTGAGACAATTCAGACCTTAAACAGCGAAATAACCTCAATCGACCGACTGGGCGGCAAAACCGACCGTCTCGAAGTAGATCAACTTCACGCAAACAGGGTTACTGCTCTCCTCAGGGGTACGGTCTGGCTGCTGACAGGCATCGGCTTTGCACTTACCTGGTGGCGGGGTGGATTGCTGGTGATAGACAAAGAGATGACAATCGGTACACTTGTTGTTTTCACCGGCTTTGTCAAATATGCATATCGTCCCTTTCGGCTGTTTACAGGTATTGTCAAGGCTTACCGTCGCGGGCTTGTAAGCCTTGAACGGATTCATGATGTACTCGACACCCCTTCTTCAATACGGGAAAAGCAAAACGCACATCCAATCTCTATTAGCAAAGGTCGTATGGAATTGCGTAACGTCTCGTTCGCATACGGAAGTCAGCCCGTGCTTAAGGATATTAATTTGACGCTTGAGCCGCATAGCCTTATAGCAATTGTAGGGGGTAGCGGTTCAGGAAAATCCTCTCTGCTGAGACTTATCGTCCGGCTGTATGATCCGAGCCGGGGCAGCGTGCTCATAGACGATCAAGCTATTGATGAAGTGACCTTAAAATCCCTACGTTCGCAGATGTCTGTAGTGCCTCAGAGTCCTATACTTTTCAGTGGAACGGTATATGAAAACATTTGCCTGGCAAAGCCCGATGCCTCTCGACAGGAGGTCAAGGAGGCCTGCCGATTCTCTTCCGCACAGGAGTTTATCGAACGGCTTGAGGATGGCTTAGATACCTATCTTGGGCCGGGCGGGACGAGTCTCTCTGGGGGAGAAGCCCAGAGAATAACCATTGCCCGCGCACTGCTTAACCTGCCCAAAATCATGCTCATGGATGAGCCAACGTCCTCGCTGGATGCCGATTCGGAAGCCATCCTCCTGCAATCGCTCCTTGAGTTGAAGAAGAATATGACAATTGTGGTTGCCAGCCATCGCCTGGAAACAATCCGGCACGCAGATAAAATCGTTGTTATGGAGCACGGCAGGGTGATCCTTGAAGGCACACATTCGGCGTTGCTGGAACGGTCGGAGGTCTACAGAGAACTCTTCTCAAATGGACGCTTCACCGCTTAATTTAAAGGTTTTACACTGGGAAAATATAGAAATAAAAACTATGGGTACAGAATATTATATCTTAATCACCGGTTACATTTTGGGATTTTACATGTCTTGGAACATAGGCGCCAATGATGTTGCCAATTCAATGGCTTCCGCTGTCGGCGCTAAGGCAATTACAATTCGCCAGGCAATATTTATTGCAGGAATTCTGAACATAACCGGAGCCGTATTTATCGGCTCTCATGTTACAAACACAATCCGAAAGGGCATTGTTTCTACCGATATCCTTGCTGATCCGCATATAGCTCTTATCGGCGCGCTTTCCGCTCTTCTGGCCGCTTCGCTGTGGATCAGTTTTGCTACATGGAAATCCCTTCCTGTTTCTACGACCCATTCGATTGTAGGTGCTATGATCGGTTTTGGAATCATGGCAGGCGGATTTTCAGTAATCAATTTCGGCAAGCTTGGTGCTGTTGTACTGAGCTGGATCATCTCCCCTGTGTTCAGTCTTATAATTGCCTATTTAATGTTTAAACTTATTGTAAAAATAATACTTTCTAAAGTAGATTCATTTGCCTTGGCACTGAAATTATCGCCATTTTTTATAGGCATAACTTGTTTTATTGTTGTTTTGTCATTTCTCTGCAAAACACCTTTAGGAAAGAACCTGGCAATCGGGATACCTTCTGCCATGGTCATT
>JAJSZO010000042.1 GCA_030262795.1 Deltaproteobacteria bacterium
AAATTGTCCCGCTTTAAGTTGATATCCTTATTTTATAACTGCCTGAACTGTTAGAATTTTTTTAGTAATTTTAATTTAGAATCATCTTCATCCGATATTTCCATACTTTCTTTTCCTATTTCAAGAAGTTTTGAATGAGCCTCTATTACAGAGCTGATTTGAACTTCGATTTGCATGCGCTGCCTTTTAAGCTCAACTATATCTTCATGCAACTGCGCCAGCCTGTTATGTGCTCTGTTGAGTATTTTTTCCGCTCTGACCTCTGCGTCAGCTATGATTAATTCAGCCGATTTCCGAGCATTTTCTTGCATCTGCTCAAGAACTTTTTGAGAATTAAGCATAGCACGCTTAAAGGTTTCTTCGCGTTCCTTATACCCCTGGCTTTCAAGCTTTAGCCTTCTAACGTTTTCGTGAAGGTTCTCGTTTTCTTGCCTCAATGAAGCAAAAGCATCGGCCACTTGTTCAAGAAATTTATCTACCTCATGGATATCAAATCCTCTAAATTTAACCTTGAACTGTTGTTGTTGAATATCAAGTGGTGTAGTTTTCATTATATCTCACCCTGTAGAGCCAATCTCAAAACGTCACATTTTGCTCAATCTCTGCGTCAGTCTCTAATTTTAATCCTCGAAATACTCAATGTATTCCTGTGGTTAAACCTGATTTAAAATTTGATCACCTTCCTTGATCTTGAACAAACTGAAACGTTTTAAAACCGGCTCTGTATTATAATAAATTAGCAGACAGTCTCATCAAGCTGTTTACAACAAAGCTTCGCAAGAACATCACTCCAAGCAGAACAATAATTGGAGAGAAATCCATACCTCCAAAATTAAGTGGTATTAATGCACGAATGCGAGATAAAACAGGTTCCGTAACATTATTGATAAAACGGACAATAGGATTGAAGGGATCCGGGCTGACCCAGGACAGTATTGCTCTTCCTATAATAATCCACATAAATATAAGTAAAACAAGGTCAAGAATCTTTGCAATTGCCATAAACAGATATCCAATTATATACATAAATGCAGGCCTCTTATTTGTTATAATAAGGAACGTGGACGAAATAACTTCCACAAGTAGGCGCATAGATTTGGGTCAGGTTTGTTCGATCTGCAATCACAAAAGTTGAAGGAATAGCGAGCTATTTCAATATTTTTGTGCCTATTTCAAATCGGGCAGATCGGGCAAATATGACCTGAAGCTGTGATGCATAGTTGTGGAAGTTATTTTGTCCACGTTTCTAAATAGTGTATCAAAAAAATAGATAGAAAATCTAAATATATTCTTAAAGATAAGTCAAGATATTTCATGTAAAAGCATTGACACATCAAAGGTACAATCGTTACAACTTGGTCTCTATGTATAGCGAAAATATATAACCGTTCATCGTTCACGGCTTACGTCACGGTTTACAGTTAAGGAGGCAATATGTCGAAAATTAACAAGAAAATTGGTTTTATTGGTGCCGGAAACATGGGAGAAGCTTTCGTGGGCGCTCTTATCCGGACCGGAATTTTTTCTCCGTCAATGATTTATACAAGTGATATAAGTGAAAAGCGGCTTGATATTCTTAATAAGAATTATGGCATTTCTGTAATGAAAGATAATTTTAAAGTTTTTTCAGAATGCGGGATAGTAGTTATTGCTGTAAAACCTCAACATATATATCAGGTTCTTTCACAAATCTCTGAGCATGAAGGCTACCGGATATCGGATCGAAAGATAGTTATTTCTATTGCAGCGGGAATTCCTTTGCGTAAAATTGAAGATTTGCTTTATAATTCTCTTAATAATGAATCCAGAGAAAGACTGCCGATAATAAGAGTAATGCCAAATACGCCAGCCCTGGTCCTGGCAGGAATATCCGGAATGAGTGCCAATAAATATGCCGGATCGGAAGATGTGAAAACAATAAAGATAATTCTAAAGGCTATCGGCAGAGTAATTGAATTTAAAGAAGAAGATCTGGATGCAGTGACCGCTCTTTCCGGATCAGGGCCCGCGTATGTTTTTTATATTGTTGAAGCTATGATAGAGGGAGGTATCAAAGTCGGGCTAGAGCCGGATAAGGCTGCCATGCTAACAGTTGCAACTATATGGGGTGCCCTTAAACTCATGGAAGAAAGCAATGAATCGCCTGAAATCCTTCGTAGAAAAGTGACTTCTCCCGGTGGTACTACTGAAGCAGCGTTTAAAATTTTGGAAAAAAATAGAGTTAAACAAAATATAATAGAGGCCATTGAGGCAGCCGCAAGACGCTCAAAAGAGTTAAGCAGATAGGTGTTTGAAGGTAGGAAGGCTGAAGGCTGAAGGTGATCTGAACGGGGTTTCCGTTCAGACGCTAATTAATGAGTATATCTTTTTATCAGGCGTATTGAAATAGAGGCTATTACCCATGCGCTCATTGCTACAAGAAGAACAGGCACCCAAATATGTTCATTATACTCTATTTTTTCAAGCGCTTCAACTATGCCGACAATACCAAACAGCAATATACCAAGCATGAATAAAATAACTGTAAAACATGCTTTTCCAGCGTCATACCACGGCACTATTACTTTTCTGAATAAGGGATTTTGGTCAAGGGGCATATTTTATTTCTCCGTAAATTAAACATAACATACAATTGATTAATTGATCAAGGTATTGGTGTGGAATTAAATTATGACAAAAGTAAATCTGACAAATAGATGGTTAATTAATTTTTTTTTCTTCAGCGTATTTTTTGGAAATATTTGGGGGTGTGCTTTGTCTCCGGAGAAACTTTTAATAAAAGATATATCAAAATCATTTGACGCAGGAACTATCGTTTCTGCAGAAACAGGCAAGCCGGTATCTTATGAACATCTTATTAATGATCTTAACGGGGTTCAGGTAATTTATGTCGGGGAAAGGCATAATAACCAGTCACATCATGCTATACAGCTCGGGTTAATAAAAGAGCTTTTCAAGTCGCATCCATATATTTCTGTGGGCATGGAGGCTTTTGATCAATCATACCGTCAAGTCCTGTATCTTTGGTCTGACGGTGAATTGAGTGAAAAAGAATTTATGGAAAAGACGCACTGGTATGCCAACTGGAAATTTGATTTTGAATTATATAAGGATATTTTGTTTTTTATAAAGGATAACAAGATAAGACTATTTGGTCTTAATATACCGTTCCATATTCCATCCAAAATAGCTATTGGAGGAATTGAGAGCCTTTCTGACGATGAGAAGAAACACCTTCCAAAAGAAATAGATACCTCAAACGCTGACCATAAGGCCTATGTAGAAAAAATATTCAAGAAACACAAGGTCAGGGGAAGGGAAAAGTTTGATAATTTCTACATAACCCAATGTGTGTGGGAAGAGATAATGGCTGAATCAATCTCACAAAATTTGAAGGGAAATCCAATAATAGTACTTGTTGGAAATGGCCATATTGTGCATAAATTCGGAATTCCGGACAGAGCATTCCGCCGCACCGGAGCTTCATTCAAAACTATTTTTCTTGTACCGGCAGGAAGTGAAGCAGAGCTTTCTTTCGCGGATTATATATGGGTGACTTCTTCGATTAATAAGCATCATATGGGAGGCAGCCCTCATGGTCACAGATAATTTGTATTCACCAATCCCAATTCCTGGTAGTCTCTACAAAACAGTAGGGGTAACTTTTTGCTCTTTGCAAAACCTTGATTTTACTGAAACAGGATTTTGAGTATGGGGAAAATGACTGGTATAACTTACTGATTTTATTAACCCCCATTGCTTTGTAGGGACTACCGAACAGTTCTATTCCATCAACTTTTGTGATCTGAGCCTATATTTGAGATTTGGGCAAATTCGACCCAAATCTGTGCGCCTACTTGGGGAAGTTAATTCGTCCACGTTCCTAAATAATGCTTGATTATATAAAATAGTTGGGTTAATAAATATAACTATTGCAGGGGTGCCTGTCCGGCTGAGAAAATACCCTTTGAACCTGACCTGGATTATACCAGCGTAGGGAGCGGAAACTAAAATTTCTTATGTTTTTATTTTCAAAGGGCCGTATCTCCAGCAAGGAAGGTATAGGCCTTTTTTGTTTTATAGAAATTGTCAGGGAGATAAATAATGGGCGTTATTAGAGTCCTGACCATCGCCGGATCGGATTCAGGCGGAGGAGCAGGGATACAGGCAGATTTGAAGACTATCACCGTCCTGGGCGGATTTGGGATGAGCGTCATAACTGCTTTGACCGCTCAAAATACCCTTGGCGTACAGGGAGTTTATGAGGTCCCTGAAGATTTTGTAGAAAAGCAGTTTGATTCCGTAGCTACAGATATAGGAATTGATGCAGCCAAAACCGGAATGCTGGCCAATCCCAGGATAATAAGAGTAGTTGTTAGAAAATTACGGCAATATGGAATAAATAATCTCGTTGTAGATCCTGTAATGGTGGCAAAAGGAGGGGCTTCGCTTATAGCAAATGAAGCAAAAG
Source organism: Deltaproteobacteria bacterium (assembly GCA_030262795.1). GTDB lineage: Bacteria > Desulfobacterota > Desulfobacteria > Desulfobacterales > ETH-SRB1 > B13-G4. Next base: position 4,472 of record JAJSZO010000042.1, read on the forward strand.
AATCCCTGATAGAAGAACTTTTGCCTCTATCTCTTGTAATTACACCAAATATTCCCGAAGCTGAAGAACTAACTAAAATCAAGATATCATCTATTGACGATATGAAGAAATCAGCCGAGATTATCTGCGGGTTAGGGGCAAAAAACGTAGTTGTAAAGGGTGGACATCTTTCCGGTAATCCTGTGGACATTTTGTATGATGGAAAAAACTTTTACGAGTTTATTGCTGAGAGGATAGATACGAAAAATACTCATGGTACCGGATGCACATTTTCCGCTGCTATTGCTACAAAGCTTGCTGAAGGAAAATCTGTTTTTGAAGCAGTAAAAACAGCAAAAGAATACATAACTACAGCCATACGGTTTTCTTTGAATATAGGCGGCGGACATGGTCCGACAAACCACATGGCCCATGTTTTACAGGAAAGTAACCGATATAACTGCATTCAAAAGCTTAAGACTGCCCTGCAAAGATTAAATACTGAAAAATGCGGAAATATTATTCCCGAAGTACAATCAAACTTAGCTTATGCGCTACCTTATGCAAACAAGACAGAAGACATTGCAGCTATACCTGGGCGAATTATCAAGATTGGAGAAGAAACCGGAACTTTTGGCGATCCCGCTTTTGGAGCTTCCAGTCATATTGCCGATATAATTCTGAGTACCATGAAATATAATGCAAACTACCGATGCGCTATGAATATAAGGTTTTCCGAAGACATTATCGGTATATGCGTAGGATTGGGATTTGATGTGGATAATTTTGATCGATCCGGTGAGCCTGATGACACGAAATCTAAAGATAGTCATTCTTTAAAATGGGGAATTGATTCCGTTCTTTCAAAGAGAAATTCAATACCTGATATAATTTTTGACCGTGGTGATATGGGAAAGGAACCGATGATAAGAATTATAGGTAAAAAGCCTGCCGATGTTGTCGACAAGGCGCTAAGTGTATCAAAAAGATTGAAAACTTTGTAACTAGTGCCCGAACGAAAACTGTCTTTTTCGCCAATCTCTGCGTCAGATCAAAATTTTAATCCTCAAAATACCCAATGTATTCCTGCGGTTAAAATTTTGATCTTCCTTGACCTTGACAAAAAATCCTAGTTTTCGTTCAGGCACTAACTAATAAGGTAACGGTTTACAGTTTTATGTTTTGATCAACCCTAAACCGTTACTTAAAAAGGAGTGTTTAACATTATGGCATTGGACGAACTTATAATAACCAGAGCAATAATTGACCGTTTTTCACAAAAATTTCTGGAATATACAGAGGTTGATACCGCAATAGTCGGCGGAGGCCCATCCGGACTTATAGCCTCATACTTTCTTGCAAAAGCAGGCAAAAAGGTAGCTCTTTTTGAACGCAAATTAAGCATAGGCGGCGGAATGTGGGGCGGCGGAATGATGTTTAACGAAATAGTGGTCCAAAAAGAAGGAAAAAAAATACTGGATATATTTGATATCGAAACAAAAGAATATGTTCCGGGATATTTTACAGCAGATGCCGTTGAATGCGTCAGTACAATATGTTCATATGCAACCAAGGCCGGGGCAAAAATTTTTAATTGTATGAGTGCCGAAGACGTTGTAATTCGAGAAAATCGCGTTACCGGCCTTGTTATTATATGGTCACCTGTGGAAAGTGCAGGGCTTCATGTTGACCCTCTTACAATTAAAGCAAAAAATGTTGTTGAAGCGACCGGCCATGCCACAGAGCTTCTTCATGTTATTGAGCGAAAGGCAGATATGAAGTTGAATACTGAAACCGGACGCATAATGGGAGAACGGTCAATGTGGGCAGAGAAGGCAGAAGAACTTACAATTGAAAATACCAGAGAAATCTGCCCGGGCGTATATGTTGCAGGAATGTCGGCTAATGCAGCTTTTGGAGGTCCCAGAATGGGTCCGATTTTCGGAGGAATGCTTCTCTCGGGAAAGAAAACAGCAGAACTGATTATCGCAAAAGGCAAATCTGAAAAATAATTTACAATTTGTAATAGTTCGGTCCTTTGAAAAAAATTCTGACAGGATAACGGGATAAACAAGATTTCGTCCACGTTCCTAAGGAACGTGGACGAAATAACTTCCCCAACTATGCATCATAGCTTCAGGCCACCTTTGCCCGATCTCAAATCACAAAAATATCAAAATAGCTCGCTATTCTATCAACTTTTGTGATCTGAGATCGAACAAATCTGACCCAAATCTATGCGCCTACTTGTGGAAGTTAATTCGTCCACGTTCCTAAAAGATTTTGATGAGGATTTAGGGGATAAGTTTTAATGTTTTAATCCTGTTAATCCTGTCAAAAAAGTCTTTTTGAAAAACCTGAATTATTACAACTTTGTAAAACGGAGATATAAATTATGACTCAATTAGAAATGGCACGTAACAATAAAATTTCAAAGGAGATGGAGATATGTGCCAAAAGTGAAGGAGTTGAACCTGAATTCATTCGCAAAGGCGTTGAAGATGGTAATATAGTAGTGATAAGGAACAAAAAGCACAAATCCATTTTACCTCTCGCCATCGGCAAGGGCTTAAGAACAAAAGTCAACGCTAACATCGGAACATCAAAAGACCGTATTGATCTTGATGTAGAACTTGAAAAGGTAAAGATATGTATTGCTGCCGGAGCAGATGCCATTATGGACCTTTCTACAGGCGGCGATATAAGAGCTATCAGAAAAATAATTATCAAAGAATCATCACTAATAATTGGAACCGTACCTGTATATCAAGCCGCTGTTCAGATGCTGAATTCTAAAAAAGCTATTATAGAGATGATTGCTGAAGACATGTTCGGAGTCATAGAAGAAAATGGCGAAGATGGCGTAGATTTCATTACAGTTCATTGTGGGATAACAAAAAAAAGTATCGGCTGTCTTGAAATTGGAGAACGTCATCTCGGTATTGTCAGCCGAGGAGGCTCTTTCCTGGCCAATTGGATAAAATGTAACAAAAAAGAAAATCCTCTTTATGAACAATATGACAAATTGCTTGAAATAGCGAGGCGTTACGATATGGTACTCAGTCTCGGCGATGGTTTGAGGCCCGGATGTATTGCCGATGCAACCGACAGAGCACAGATAGAAGAGCTGATCACACTTGGTGAACTTACAAAAAAAGCAAGAGATCAGGGTGTTCAGGTTATGATTGAAGGACCGGGCCATGTGCCAATCAAAGAAATTAAGGCTAATGTTGCGCTGGAAAAAAGTCTTTGCCATGGAGCCCCATTCTATGTACTTGGCCCCATTCCCACAGATATAGCTCCTGGTTATGATCATATTACAGCCGCTATCGGAGGCGCCATAGCCGGTGCAGCCGGTGCAGACTTCCTGTGTTATGTTACCCCGGCTGAGCATTTAAGACTTCCTACTTTAGAAGATGTAAAGGAAGGAATAATTGCCTCAAAAATTGCCGCACACATCGCTGACATCGCAAAGGGGGTTCGCGGTGCATTTGAAAAAGATTTACTGATGACAAAGTACAGAAATGAATTTAACTGGGACGAACAAGTAAATATTTCTATAGATCCTGAAAAAGCAAGGAGTTTTATGGAAACCAGTGAAAGCGCCGACAGAAAAGGTTGTACTATGTGCGGTGAGTTTTGTGCGATCAAGCTGGGAAAAAAGAAATAACGCCTACCTCGCTACCTGCGAGACTTGTTGCCGGGCTTTCAACTGCGGCATACATTTTTATTTGCTTTAGCTATCCATTCAATTAATCTATCCCACCAGCTTTTCTTCTTGATAAGTTTACTTGAATTTTTGATTGGTGATATTTTCGTAAGCATAATACATAAAACTATAACACTTAAAAATTTTGTGTGCAATCATCAAAAATAAAAAAGCCTGAGTTTTCGACATAAGAGTGATAAATTTATCTAATAAAAACAAAGAATTATGAAATATAAAAGATTAAAATAATAACTATTTCAAATAGTTAGCTTAGTTCCAAAATAATATTTTTTACGCTTTTTCAGAAATAAGCATTCAATAATATCAGATAGTTACGATAAATTAAATCTTAATAAAATAATTTTTGGGACTCCCACAACTACTTGATATAATTCAATATTCCAAAACTGGCATTTCGTATCTAATTGAAATATTAATATTATTTTGTATGCCTTATGTCGAAAACCCAGAATAAAAAAGCATCGGCGCTTAAAATATGAAGTTATTTTTGTGCGAACCCTAAGCCGATTAAACAGGTTCAACGATTACTTGATATAATTTATGTCACTTTTTTGTATTGCACCCTTTTATTTAACAGGGATGTGACCCTGTTATTTTCCCTCCGGAAATATTTTACCCTTACAAATTTACCATAAATAGATATATTTACCTTTACAAAAATAAACGCTACATATATCTTGTTGCAAACCACACTGAAGCCCATTAATTTATTCTGAATCCGGAGCAACTGTTCGCTCTGCAAAGGTTTCATACTATCAAATTTATACGAAAGATTAGGAAATTGATGAAAAGAGCCGGTCTGGATTATCTGAAAAAATGGAAAGACAAAAAAACACGAAAACCGCTTATTATCAGAGGAGCCAGACAAGTCGGCAAATCCTATCTTGTCCGTTTGTTTGCCAAAGAACATGCGTTAGACCTCCTTGAAATAAACTTTGAACTTAATAACGATTACATTCCATGCTTTAAGTCAAAGGATCCGAAACAGATAATTACCCTGCTTGAGCTGAAATCCTCACAAAAAGTGGCGCCAGGCAAGACCCTTCTTTTCCTGGATGAAATCCAGGCAGCTCCGGAGGTATTGGCTTCCCTGCGTTATTTTTATGAAATATTACCACAGCTTCATGTCATTGCCGCCGGATCTTTATTGGAGTTTGTTCTTGAAGAGCACTCATTTTCAATGCCCGTTGGCAGAATTGAATATATGCACCTGGGGCCAATGAGCTTCAAAGAATTTTTAAATGGCATTGGCAGACATCAACTTAGAGAATTTATTGAACAATATCAATACCCCAATGAATTTCCGGTCGTTGTCCATAATGAGTTAATGAAGATATTTAAACTTTACCTTGCCATAGGCGGCATGCCTGAAGCTATTCAGGTGTATAGCGATACGAGTTCACTACTGGAAGTTGACACGATAAAACAGTCAATCTTACTAACATATCGGGATGATTTCAGCAAATATAAACGACGGGTTAACCATGTCAGGCTACAAACCGTTTTTCAAAAACTCCCTTTGCAGATTGGCCAAAAAATGAAATATGTAAATCTGGATCGAAATGAAAAAAGTTCTGATTTAAAAAAAGCCTTACATCTTCTATCGTTAGCCGGAGTTTACTATCCTGTTTATCATACAGCGGCAAATGGCATCCCGCTGAGAGCGCAAAGCAATGAAAAAAAGCAGAAACCTTTGTTTTTAGATGTCGGGTTGCTCACCAGAGCTTGTGGGGTTAGCTATGCCGATATTGAAATGGCTGATAAAGTTACACTAATCAATTCAGGCCCTATCTGCGAACAATTTGTCGGCCAACACCTTCTTTATGCCAGACCCTGCTATGAGGAGCCGGAGCTTTTTTATTGGTGCAGAGAAAAAAGGCAGGCATCTTCAGAAATTGATTATATCCTGTCCTATGGCCCCCAAATAATACCGGTGGAAGTAAAAGCAGGCAAGACCGGAACCCTTAAGTCATTACATGTCTTTATTAAGGAAAAAGAACTTAATTATGGAGTTCGTTTTAATGCTGATATCCCTTCTTGCAGTGACATCTCCATTTCTCTACCCGGAAAACCTATTATGTTCAAGCTGCTTTCTCTGCCCCTGTACATGGTAGAAGAATTACAGAGGATTGTGCCCCACACCCTTCAGCGTCAAATACAGGATAAGGACAAAGGCGGCCTGAAGCTGTGATGCATAGTTGGGGAAGTTAATTCGTCCACGTTCCTAATTATTCTTGACATTCTTAATTTTGATTGTTACGTGTTAACCTTAAATTAAATTCAGGTATTTAACATGATAAAAATATTAATCAAACTAACTGTTATTAGTCTAATTAGCATTCTCGTAGGAGGTGTATTATCCTGTTACGAGAAAATGGGCTGATAATTGCTTCAAATAGGATAAAATAAAAAATCCGTTATCAGCTCTGAAAAGCTAATAACGGTTTTTTTATGGAGATTTTCAAATGAAAAGCGATAATGTAAAAAAAGGTATCGAAAGAGCCCCGCACCGCAGTCTTTTTAAGGCAATGGGATATACGGATTCTGAAATTAAAAAACCTCTCATAGGTATTGCCAATTCAGCAAACGCTATTATTCCCGGCCATGTAAATCTTGATAAAATTACTGAAGCTGTAAAGGCCGGAGTTTACATGGCAGGCGGTACTCCAATTGAATTCGGAACTATTGGTGTTTGCGATGGCATTGCCATGAATCATACAGGCATGAAATACTCCCTCGGAAGCAGGGAACTGATTGCCGATTCTATAGAGGTTATGGCTGTTGCTCATGCATTTGATGCAATGATAATGGTTACCAACTGTGACAAAATTGTTCCGGGAATGCTTATGGCTGCCGCACGTCTCGACATCCCAACCATTGTAATCAGCGGAGGGCCGATGCTTGCCGGAGAGTATCATGGAAAAGTCGATTCTGAAAAAATAGATCTTGTCACTGTCTTTGAATCTGTTGGTGCAGTGCTTTCCGGGAAAATGACTGAAGAACAACTTTCTTCAATCGAAGATACGGCCTGCCCTACTTGCGGATCATGTGCCGGCATGTTTACTGCTAACTCCATGAACTGCCTGACAGAAGCTATAGGGATGGGCCTGCCCGGCAATGGAACAATACCTGCAGTTATGGCCGCACGAATCCGTCTTGCCAAGGAAGCCGGCATGCAGATCATGAATCTTCTCGAAAAAAATATTACACCAAGAAAAATCATGACAGACAAGGCCTTTAAAAATGCGCTTACTGTGGATATGGCATTAGGTTGTTCAACAAATACTGTTCTGCATCTTACAGCTTTGGCAAAAGAAGCAAAAGTAGATATGGATCTCAATCAAATAAACGAGACAAGCAAGGTGACCCCCCATCTCTGCTCCTTAAGCCCTGGCGGTAAACATCATGTGGAAGATTTAAACCGTGCTGGCGGAATAAGTGCGGTTATGAAGGAGCTTTCCAAAGCCGGTCTTATTAATAAAGAATGTATTACGGTAACAGGTAATACAGTGGGCGAAAACACCGGAGATAAAGAAATATTGGACAATGATATAATTCGTTCAATTGATAATCCCTATCACTCCGAAGGAGGACTTGCCGTATTGTTCGGCAACCTTGCTCCGGACGGATGTGTTGTAAAGCAATCAGCAGTTCTTGATGAAATGTTATGCCATGAAGGCCCTGCCAGAGTATTTGAGACAGAAGAAGATGCAAGCAAAGCAATAATGGAAGGCCGGATAAAAAAAGGAGATGTTGTTGTAATCCGTTATGAGGGGCCGATGGGTGGCCCGGGGATGCGTGAAATGCTGACTCCGACCTCGGCAATTGTTGGTATGAAACTCGACGCCCATGTCGCACTTCTTACAGACGGTCGTTTTTCCGGGGGCACAAAAGGTGCGGCAATAGGACATATTTCGCCGGAAGCTGCACAAGGTGGACCAATTGCAATTATTCAGGAAGGCGATCTGATTTCAATAGATATTCCCGGAAAAAACATAATGCTCAAAGTATCTGACGAGGAAATAAAAAACAGATTGTCAAAGTGGTCTCCTCCGGAACCGAAAATAACCCATGGCTATATGGCCAGATATGCTCGCATGGTTTCATCGGCAAGCATGGGAGCAATTATAACTTAGGGTTTAACCCCTAACCCGCAATTTGAAAGAAAGGATCTATCATGAAACTTACAGGTGCACAAATCCTTATGAAAGTCTTAGAGGAAGAAGGTGTAGACACTATTTTTGGATTTCCGGGGGGCGCTGTCATAGACATTTATGATGAATTTGCAAAAACAGACATAAAGCATGTTCTTGTGCGCCATGAGCAAGGCGCAGTACATGCTGCTGACGGTTATGCAAGAGCCGGCAACCGTGTGGGAGTTGTTCTCGTGACTTCCGGGCCAGGAGCAACCAATACTGTTACCGGAATAGCGTCTGCCTATATGGATTCAATTCCATTAGTTATCTTTACCGGTCAGGTTCCAACACATCTTATTGGAAACGATGCTTTTCAGGAAGTTGATATTGTAGGCATAACCAGGCCTTGCACAAAACACAATTACCTTGTTAAAAACACCGAAGATCTTGCACAAGTTGTTAAAGAAGCGTTTTATATTGCCAGATCAGGACGTCCTGGACCTGTTCTGATAGATATTCCCAAGGATGTAGCTGCAAAAAAAATTAATTATACAGCACCAAAAAAAACTTGTTTAAAGTCTTACAATCCTACTTATAAGCCGAACATGAACCAGCTGAATAAAGCTGCAAAGCTTATAAAGGACGCCAAAAGGCCGGTTATTTTTGCCGGTGGCGGAGTGGTTCTTTCAAACGCTTCAAAAGAGCTTACAGAACTCGCACATAAAACCCGAATCCCCTTGACAGCCTCCTTAATGGGATTGGGAGCATTCCCTGGCACAGATCCTTTGTGGCTTGGAATGATAGGCATGCATGGTACATACAGGGCAAACATGTCAACAGGAGATTGTGATCTGATAATTGCTGTTGGTGTTCGTTTTGATGATCGTGTTACAGGAAAAACCGAGGTATTTGCTTCGCAATCCAAGATAATACAAATTGATATTGATCCGACATCAATACAAAAAAATGTTCCCGTTACCGTACCTGTTGTAGGGGATTGTAAAACAACACTTGAGCAACTCAACAAACTCTTAGACAAGGAAGATTTAGGGGATTTAAAGAAAAAGAGAAAAAACTGGCTCAATCAGATCGAAAAATGGAAAAGCACAAAGCCTCTATCATATGATCAGAAAGATATTATAAAGCCGCAATACGTTGTAGAAAAGCTTTATGAGCTAACTAAGGGAAAAGCCATAATAACTACTGAAGTCGGCCAGAATCAGATGTGGGCAGCCCAGTATTATCACTTTGAAAAACCCAATTATTTTATTACTTCCGGTGGGTTGGGTGTAATGGGATTTGGACTTCCTGCAGCAATAGGAGCTCAGATGGCCTGCCCGGATAAGCTTGTAGTTGATATTGCCGGCGATGGAAGTATTCAGATGAATATTCAGGAGATGGCAACTGCCATGCAATACGGTCTTCCGGTAAAGATCGTTATTCTGAATAATCAGTATCTTGGCATGGTAAGACAATGGCAGGAGCTGTTTTACAAAAAACGTTATAGCGCTACCGGCATGAAACATGCGCCTGATTTTGTAAAACTGGCTGAAGCATATGGAGCAGTCGGATTAAGAGCTACAAAACCGGAAGAGGTTGAAAAAGTGCTTAAAGAAGGTCTTTCTACCCATAAAACAGTAATCATGGAGTTTGTTGTAGAACAGGAAGAATGCGTTTATCCAATGGTTCCTGCCGGCGCGCCTATAACAGAAATGTTGCTGGTTTAATAACAAAATACATGACAAAAAAAAGGATATTAATCATGATAGAAGAAAAACATGTGCTTTCTATTCTGGTCGAAAACCAGCCCGGTGTACTTTCCAGAATTTCAGGATTATTTGGCGGAAGAGGCTATAATATCGACAGTCTTTGCGTTGCAGAAACTATCGAACCTCATGTATCAAGGGTTACCATTGTCGCAACGGCAAACAGTGTTATTCTTGAACAAATTATTAAACAGCTTCACAAGCTCATAAATATAATCAAGGTAGTTGAGCTTACAGGTACGGAATTTGTTCAGAGAGAGATGGCCATTATAAAGGTTAATGCAAAACCCGAACACCGAGCTGAAATTCTCAGGATAGTCGATATTTTCAGAGCTAAAATAATAGATGTCGGGCTGGAGCATTACACTATTGAAATAACGGGTGATGAAGATAAACTATCTGCCATATTGAGTCTTCTGAAACCGTTAGGAATCAAGGAAATTGCTAAAACAGGGATTATTGCTCTATCCCGCGAGCCAAAGGCTGTATAGATGTTTACGGTTTACGGTTCAC
>JAJSZO010000043.1:0-11291 GCA_030262795.1 Deltaproteobacteria bacterium
TTCAAAATTTATACGACACTGCATTGCAAATCCCCTTGGTTTCAGGTCTTTTTGATTTAACCGCAATTTTTCACCAAAAGAGATTCGTATCATTTCTTCTACCAGATCTATGCCATATAGAAGTTCTGTAATACCATGCTCCACCTGAAGTCTGGTATTAGCTTCAATAAAGTAGTAATTCTGGTTTTCATCTACCAGGAACTCAAAGGTGCCGATGGAATCATAACCAACTGCAGATATTATTTTTAATGTTGCATCTTTTAGAGTTTTCCTTAAACCGGGAGTCATATTTTTCCAGGGAGAAGGAGTGATTTCAAGCAATTTCTGATTTTTTCTCTGTGCAGAGCAGTCACGCTCATCAAGCACAATTGAATTACCGAATGGATCGCACAGGGCTTGAATTTCCAGATGCCTGACCGAAGTTAAAAACTTTTCAATATATAAATTAGGATTGCCGAAACTGGCCTCTGAGATAGCTGAAGCCTTTTCAAAATTGTGTTCAAGTTCTTTTTGAGAATTAATTATTACAATACCCCTGCCCCCGCCGCCGCCCTCACTTTTTATCATGACCGGATAATTGATTTCTTCGGCGATCTTTTTTGCTTCATCAAGAGTCAGCGCGCTATCTGAGCCCGGAATAACAGGGACATCAACCGACTTTGTAATTTCACGGGCCTTAACCTTGTTTCCAAGTTTGCTCATAGGATCTTCTGAGGGGCCAATAAAAATAATTCCATTTTCTTTACAAAGAGAAGGAAATCGATTATTTTCTGCTGCAAAACCCCATCCGGGATGAAGAGCCTTTATATTATGCTGTTTTGCAATACGTACTATTTCATTTATATCTAAATATCCACCTTCGGTTCGAATAGTGTATGCTTTATCTGCTTTGGTTACATGTGGAGCTGTCTTATCTTCCTCTGTAGCGAAGGCTACATAAATTCCCCCCATTTCCTGTATGGTTCTTCCTATACGAAGCGCAGGTATACCACGATTAGCAACTCCTATTCTAACGTTTTTAATTGGTGAATCCATTGTAGTTTATCCTTTCAATTAACTTTTTTAGAAATATTTTCGGCTCCACGAAGAGCCATATTTTTTTGCTCTATTACTTCCGAAACTTCATTTTTAAAGCATTATTATTTTTTTGTCAATCTGAAAGCTGATAGTATAAGAATTTCCATTTTTTGCCTAATGAATTCGGTAGGATGGGATAGATGAGTAAAAAGTGCCTAAAGCTGTTGTACGCCACTCAGCGAGTGGTTAGCTTTGCCCTTGCCTTTTACACATATACGTGTAAAATGGATTATATGAAAAAGAAAGACCTTTGCAAAGCACTCATGAAACACGGCTGGTGGAAATACGATGAAGGCCCCAACCGCGAGAAATGGACTAATGGAGAACAGAAAACCACAGTGCCCAGACACAGAGAAATTAACGAGTTAACCGCGAGAGGAATCCTCAGACTCGCCAAAACCAACTTAGGGCATTAGGAAAAGAAACATGCGTATTGAAGGAAAAATTGTAAAAAGCGGCAAGTGGTGGGCAGTGGAAATTCCCTTATTGCTTATTTTTACTCAAGGGAAGAGCAAAAAAGATGCTCTTTTTATGGCTAAGGATGCCGTCGCGTGCCTTTTTGATGAGAACGAGGATATACAGGTAACTGTCCTTGAAATCGGAGATAATGCTTTTTGTATATCTTGTAGTAATGATACAGTTATTATGTCTTTAGCTCTTAAACAGCAGAGAGTAAGCCACAAATTATCAATTAGAGATGTTGCTGCAAAATTAGGTTCCAAATCGCCGACCTCTTATAGCCGATATGAGCGCGGAAAAACAAAACCCAGTCTTGATAAATTCAGCCAACTGCTGAGAGCTATTGACCCCGCCCTTGACCCGGTTATTACAGTTGCCTGAACCCCTGTACCCAGAAATTTGAAAACTCATTATGAGATTAACTTGGGGAGGCGGGCGCTTAAATTTAAGCGCCCGCCTCCCCAAGTTGTTGACAAGTTGTTTTGAGTTTTCAAATTTCTGGTACCTAAAAACCTGAGTAGTTTCGAAAACGATATTATGCCGGGATTAAATATTTTTACCAGTAACCGTCTTGAGATACTGTCCAGACAACTATCAGGGATAATAGGCAATCCTGTTGGCAGTGCTTTGTTTTCTCCACTTTCAGGTGAAATTATTGTTGTTCAAAGCAAAGGAATAGAGCGATGGTTATCAATGGAACTTGCCAGACACAACAATATCAGCGCAAACATATTTTTTCCATTTCCGAATGCCTGGTTAAATGAGATTTTTAAAAAACTAATACCGGATATGCCGGAGGAGTCTCTGTTTGATCCTGATGTTATGACTTTCAGAATTATGGATATCTTGCCGGAATGCAAGGACAGGTCAGGTTTTGAAAGCATTAAAAAATATCTGATTGATGATGAAAGTAAGCAAAAACTTTTTCAGTTGTCTGAAAAGATTTCAGAGACTTTTGACCAGTACCTTGTTTTCCGGCCGGAGATTATCTTTAAGTGGGAAGAGGGAAAAGAAGATCACTGGCAGGCAAAACTGTGGCGTGAACTTATATCCGATAAGGGAAATCAGCACAGGGCGTGGCTGAGAAAAGCACTTATACAAAAAATCAGGAACAGATCAGATAAAATATCTGATCTTCCTGAAAGAATATTTATATTCGGCATATCCTATCTCCCACCATTTCATACACAGGTATTTGTAGAATTATCCGGTATTGTACAAATTAATTTTTTTATTCTGAACCCTTGCAAGGTTTATTGGGCAGATATTGTTTCCGATAAAGAGAAAAATAGAATCAAGAAAAAATACGTCGAAGGCGTTTCTGCATTAGATGACCTGCATCTTGAAACCGGCAACAGGCTTCTTGCATCTATGGGGAAACAAGGAAGAGATTTTTTTGAACTTATCAGTGGATTTGATTGCGAATTGTATGAACTCTTCGAGGACCAGGCAGAACATGACATGCTTTCATGCGTTCAGTCTGATATATTATATTTAAAGGACAGGGAACATGCTGAAAATAAGTTTTTAATTAATACTGAAACAGACACCTCCATTCAGGTTCATTCATGCCACAGCCCAATGCGGGAAATTGAAGTATTGCACGATAACTTGCTCGCAATGTTCGAAAAAAACCCGAAACTTGGACCAAAAGACATAGTCGTAATGACACCTGATATAGAAACATATGCTCCATTTATCCATGCTGTATTTGATGCCCAGGCATATGATTCACTGCGCATCCCTTTCAGTATTGCAGACCGCAGCATCAGACAAAAAAGTCGAATTATTGATTCATTTCTGTCAATACTTGATTTGAGAAACAGCAGATTGGGTGCAGACCGAATTATTTCTCTTCTGGAATCGTCAGGGATAAAAGAAAAATTCGAAATGACTGAATCAGATATACAGGTTATCAGACGCTGGATAAATGATACAAGAATCAGGTGGGGAATTGATGCTGCAAGCCGTAGCAGGTTAAATCTTCCTGCATTTCCTGAAAATACTTGGAGAGCCGGCATTGACAGGATGTTGTTGGGATATGCGATGCCCGGTCATGAAAGAGATATGTTTTGCGGAATTCTTCCCTATGACAATATTGAAGGAAATGAGGTCAAAATTCTGGGAAGATTTCTTGAATTTCTTGACAGAGTTTTTAAGTGTGTAAATGACCTGAGCCAACCTGAAACATTATCCAAATGGGTTAATATTCTTAACTCTATAATTGACATATTTTTTCCCCGGGATGACCCAAAGAATGACAATGATATTGAATATGAAATACAGCTTATACGCTATCTTCTTGATGACATATCAAGAAAGCAGGACCTGTCCGGTTTTGATAAGAATATAAGTGTTGAGGTTATAAAAACATATCTTGAAACGCGTTTTGAACGTGAGGATTCAGGCTCGGGTTTTATTTCCGGAGGGGTTACATTTTGCGCAATGCTTCCAATGCGCAGTATCCCGTTTAAGGTTGTATGCCTTGCAGGTATGAATCATGATGCATTTCCGCGTGATTCAAAAACTTTAAGCTTCGATATTATAGCAAAAAACCCGAAACAGGGAGATAGATCAAGAAGAAATGATGACAAATATCTTTTCCTTGAGGCGCTTATTTCAGCAAGAAAGAAGCTTTATATCAGTTATGTTGGGCAGAGCATCGAAGATAACACTCAAATTCCTCCCTCTGTTGTTGTAAGCGAATTACTTGACTATATTGAGAAAAGTTTTTATGCTCCCGAAAAATGCATTCTTGATTACGTTATAAACAGGCACAGACTACAGGCGTTTTCTCCGGAGTATTTCAAAAGAGACAGTCAGTTGTTCAGTTATGCTGAAGAGAATTTTATTGACAGTAAAAGATCTTTTGAATTTAACATGGCTTTACATTTTATTTCCACAGGGCTTTCAGAGCCGTCAGAAGAATGGAAGAGCTTAGATATTGACAGTTTAACCCTTTTTTTCACCAATCCTGCCAAATTTCTGTTTGAAAAGCGACTCGAAATATATCTTGAAGCAGCATTGCCTGTTTCAAACGACAGGGAAGCATTTACATTAGAAGGCATTGAAAAATATCATGTGGAGCAACGCCTTTTTCAAAATTGCATATCCGGGTTTGACTTGAGGCATTCGTTGCCGGTATATAGAGCAATGGGTCGACTTCCTTACGGCAATGCAGGAGAGTTTTACTACAGAGAATCAGAAGCTGATGTAGAAGATTTTGTCGGCAGAATAAACAATTTTAAAAAAAAACTTGCTCCTGTTCAAGTTGACATAGATATCTCGGATTTTAAAATAACCGGTGTACTGGATAATATTTTTGAGTTTGGCCAGGTTAATATCCGATACGCAAAAAGAAAATCAAAAGATCTTTTAAAATCCTGGATCTATCACCTTGTTCTTTGCTCATCAACTGAACAAGGCTATTTGAAAAAGAATTATCTTGTTTGCAAAGATGAAAGATGGGAATTTGATCCTGTTAAAGAAAGTAAAGATATGTTAGACAATCTACTTGCGTTATACTGGCAGGGATTATCAAAACCGCTTCACTTTTTTCCTGAGACATCAATAGATTATGCCAAAAGGACATTGGTGAAAAATGAAAACTCGCGGACCGCGTTAAATTATTCAAGAAAAAAATGGATTGGAGGTTATTACAAAGGGAGCTGGAGCGAGTCGGATAATCCTTATTATAATCTTTGTTTCAGTAAAACAGATCCGCTTGATGAAGAGTTCAGAAAAATCGCAGAAAAAGTTTTTACTCCGTTTTTTAAGTATTGCAGGAAGGTTTGAGGTCGGGAGTCAAGAGTCGGGAGTCGGGAGATGGAGTCATTAGCTCAACAATTAACATATTCTTCGGAACAATACCTGTTTATAGAACGTAAGGCACAATACAAAAGCGAATATATTAATGGCCACATTTTTGCCATGGCAGGAGCCAGTCGGCAGCATAACCAGATCACATTCAATATTGCCGGTGAATTACGTTTACAACTTAAAGGTGGACATTGCGTAGCATATGTAAATGATATGCGGGTTAAGGTCAGTCAAACGGGCCTGTATACTTATCCGGATGTTATCGCCACTTGCAGTGAACCACAGTTCGAAGATGTCAATACAGATACGTTATTAAATCCTATGGTTATTATTGAAGTATTATCTGATTCCACTGAAGCTTATGATCGAGGCGAAAAATTTGCTCATTATCGAAGAGTCCCCTCTCTAAGTGATTATGTACTTGTAGCACAGAACAAAGTTCGTGTTGAGCATTATATTCGCCAGGGCGAGCAGTGGCTTTTCTCTGAACTTGGCGATTTGAAGGACAGAATTTATTTAAATTCAATTGGCTGTGAATTATTTTTACGCGAAATTTACGACAAGGTGGGATTGCCGGACGAGAAAAAACCTGGGCGAAACGAGCTTGCATAGAACTCCTGAACCCTGAACCCCGAAGCAGGAGGACACAACATGAAAGCATTGGTATATTATAGAAATCGGGATATCCGGCTTGAGGACGTTCCACAGCCGGAACCAGGACCGGATGAGCTTTTGATAAAGGTGACCGACGCTGGTTTATGCCAAACTCAGGTTAATGAGTTTATAGAGGGTCCCTTTATTATTAACACAAAACCTAATCCTGTAACAGGTAAGGCTATTCCTCTGATTGCGGGACACGAGTTCGGAGGTGTAGTGGATGCTGCAGGGTCCGAGGGTAGTCAGTCACTTGTGGGAACCCGGGTGGCGGTTCTTCCTCTGCTGAATTGCAAAACTTGTGAATGGTGCCGCTCCGGCAAAGAACATCTCTGCAATAGCATGGCTTATTATGGCCTGATCGGGGCTGATGGCGGGTTTGCAGAATACGCGGTGGTGCGCACAAATAATGTTTTGCCTGTAAGTGATCCCGCTATTATTACCTTTGTTGAACCTCTACTGGTAGCATTGCATGCAGTTGCAAAGATTAAAAGTGATTTGGGAGGGTGCAAAGTGCTTGTGATGGGAGCGGGAGCTATCGGCACTGCCATGGCTTCGGTATTGACATTTGTTTGCAAGGCTGCGGTAAGCATCACGGATATTTTGAGCAAACGTCGCCAACGCGCAAAGGCTGCCGGATTTCATGTTATTGAGAAAGATGCTCTTTCCCAATGTTTTGACATCGTTATTGATTGCGCAGGAAGCGACCCTTATTCAGGGAAGCATCCTGCCATTCTGGAGGGATGTCAATATCTGCTTAAAGGAGGGACTTTGCTTGTTCTTGGGACATATTTTCATCCTCTTGCTTTCGTTCCGGTACAGATGCTCATTAATGAATATATGCTTATCAATTCCTATCTTTACAACAATGCTGACGTTGTTAGTCTGAAAGAGACAATCACGAGCTTAAAAACAGACTTTTCCCTGTTTATTGATGATGTCCCGCTGAAGCGGATTATTGAAGATGGTTATTATCGTGCCGAAGTTGATAAAGACAGCTTTACCCGATTGGTGGTGAAATGTTAAAAAATTTCCTTACGATTCTGAGAAAACTTCTCAACATGCCTGACCTGGAAATAGTTCGGGCGGGAGAGACTGTTCCTGACGGACTACGCAAGGTGCCTTTACGTGCAAATTCTTATATTTTGTGCCTTGATACCGGTGTCGATTGGAATACTATTTTTCTTGTCAAAAGTTTGTGTGAATTTGTCATTGTGAACCTGAATCACCTGCAACAGATTGTCGAAGAACGTCATTTGTTGGAGAATGAGTTTGCTCTTGTAATCAATTCTGCGGCCGAATTTTTGTTACATAATGACGTAATAACTGACAGGTTTTCTTTTTTGAAGAAAATAGCGCGCTACGCATTATTTCAGGATGATCAGACACTTTTCAATATGGGTCTCAAAGAAGCTACGTTAGTAACTTCCCGTCAAAAATTGGACAGGACTTCGGAATTTCTTATTTCCGTTGGTGAAGGTGAGCTTTTTGGCTATCGCGCCGGTGCTTTCAAGTGCGTTGTCAAATGCGAAAACAATCTTCGAAAAATTACCATGGAAGCAATAAAAATGCGGCTTTTGTGGTTAGACAGTATTCATCGCGAAGAATTGCGTGCTGATGCAGAACATAAGGCAAAGGAAGCGCTTCAACTGTCCAACCAATGCCTCAGCACCATAATGAATAGCATGGATGCGGCTGTATATATAGCGGATATGGATACCTGCGAACTGCTCTTTGTCAACAAAACTCTGAAAAACATGTTCGGCGATGTGGAAGGACAGCCATGCTGGCAGTATCTTCCACGAGATATGTCCGGCCACTGTGATTTCTGCACTAATCACAAACTGGTTTCCGCGAATGGAGGACCGATCGGCATTTTTGCCCGGGAATTTCAAAATACAAAAACAGGTCGATGGTTTGATTGCCGTGATCAGGCCATTCATTGGATTGATGGACGTCTTGTACGCATGGGAATTGCTATTGATATTACTGATCGCAAACAGGCTGAAGAAGAAAAAAAGGTTATTGAAGAAAAGCTTCGCAGATCACAGAAAATGGAGGCAATCGGGCTCATGGCAGGAGGTGTGGCCCATGATTTGAATAACATACTTTCCGGCATATTGAGCTACCCGGAATTACTCCTTCTTAAGCTTCCTGCAGACAGTCCTTTGCGAAAGCCGATAAAAACAATACAGGAATCCGGCAATCGGGCTGCTGCAGTAGTTGCAGATTTGTTAACAGTCGCAAGAGGGGTAGCCAGTGTTCAGGAAGTAGCCAATCTAAACAATTTGGTTAACCAGTATCTAATTTCGGCAGAACATATAAAAATCAAAACAGCAAAATCATCTATCGTTGTGAAATCCGAATTGGCTCCTGACCTGTTTAATATAAGCTGTTCTTCTATCCATATAAAAAAGGCCTTAATGAATTTGGTTATCAATGCTTTTGAGGCAATTGAACTCAGTGGTACGATAGTTATTTCGACTGCAAACCGGTATGTTGATGCACCTTTAAAGGAAATCAAAATCGGAAAATATGTTGTGCTGAGTATATCTGATGATGGTTCGGGCATATCACGGGATGATTTGGAGAGAATATTTGATCCCTTTTATACCAAAAAAAAGATGGGCAGAAGTGGAACAGGACTGGGCCTTACCGTGGTCTGGAATACAATGCAGGATCATGACGGATATATAGATGGCAAAAGCGATGAGAAAGGAACTATTTTTAAACTCTATTTTCCTGCTGTAAAAGATGCAACTTCAGAAACAAAAGAAGATACTGAACCGGCATATTTGAAAGGAAATGGCGAAAGTATATTGGTAATTGATGATGAACAAACTCAAAGGGAAGTTGCATACCACATGCTGACCCTGTTAGGTTATAAAGTGGAAACAGTTTCAAGCGGAGAGAAAGCAGTTGAATATGTAAAAAAACAAGCGGTTGATTTATTACTACTTGATATGATTATGGAGCCTGGAATTAATGGCCGTGAAACATATGAAAAGATACTGAATATCCATCCTGATCAGAAAGCTCTCATAGCCAGCGGTTGGGCTGAATCCTCAGAAGTCAGGAAGGCTAAGGACCTTGGCGTAGCAGAATATATCAGAAAACCATATACTTTTGCACAGATAGGTCAGGCCATCAAAGAAGTGCTAAAAAAAGCCCGCACCGAAGGTGCGCTAATTTAATATTTTTCTACTGAAAAGCGAGGAGTTATGGGCGGATTATTTGGAACTGTTTCTAAAAAAGATTGCGTAAAGGATCTGTTTTACGGAACAGATTATCATTCCCATCTTGGAACTAAAAGGGGTGGGATGGCTGTAAGAAATTCTAAAGGATATGAAAGAGCTATTCATAATATTGAAAATGATTATTTCAGATCCAAATTTGAACCGGATCTTCCTGATTTGCATGGCAATAAGGGCATAGGAATTATTAGCGACTATGACGCTCAGCCATTGATAGTAGGTTCTCATTTGGGAACATTCGGAATAGTTACAGTTGGTAAAATAAATAATAAAGAGGAACTTGCAAACAAAGCATTTGATAAAAAAATGCATTTTTCGGAAATGAGCAGGGGAAAAATAAATCCGACTGAGCTTGTTGCAATGTTAATCAGCGCAGAAGGATCTTTTGAGGATGGAATATATAATGTACAGGAGGCAATTAAGGGCTCTTGTTCAATGCTTTTACTCACAGAAGACGGTATTTATGCTGCAAGAGATAGATTGGGAAGAACTCCTGTTATAATTGGCAAGAAAGAAGGTGCTTATGCAATAACTTCGGAAACGTGCGCATTGCCTAATCTTGGTTTTGAAATTGATAAATATCTTGGGCCTGGTGAGATTGTTTTTATGACAGAGAATGGCTATGAGCAGCGAAAAAAGCCGGGTGATAAAATGCAGATATGTGCTTTTCTCTGGGTTTATTATGGTTATCCTGCATCATGCTATGAAGAAATTAATGTTGAATCTGTCAGGTACAGATGCGGCAGAGCTCTTGCTAAAAATGATGATGATAAGATTGATTTTGTTGCAGGAATTCCGGATTCAGGAATCGGGCACGGAATAGGGTATGCTAATGAAAAAAAAATCCCGTATGCCAGACCTTTTGTTAAATATACACCTACCTGGCCAAGAAGTTTTATGCCCCAGAATCAAACCATAAGAGATCTTGTTGCAAAAATGAAGCTGATCCCGGTCAGAACTTTGATAAATGGTAAAAAGATACTTTTTTGTGATGACTCAATTGTAAGGGGTACACAATTAAAGGATAACGTTCAGCTATTATATGATTATGGCGCTTTGGACGTCCATATGCGTATTGCATGTCCTGCCTTAATTTATCCATGTGAATTTCTGAATTTTTCTACATCACGATCAACATTGGATCTTGCAGGAAGAAAAGTTATAGTTAAACTTGAAAACAGAGAAGATAATTCAATAGATGAATATGCAATTGCAGGAACTGAAAAAAATTGTGAAATGACTGAAAAAATACGGCAGCAGTTAAAACTCACCTCTTTAAAATATCAGAAGATAGAAGATCTTATATCGGCAATCGGTCTTCCAAAAGATAAATTATGTACTCATTGCTGGGATGGGACAGGTTATTTTTAAATGGAAGTAATAAAAAAGAGAATTTGCATAATATGAAATTTCCTATCACAATAGTCGTTTTTACGTTGCTTGCGAGTTTTTCATGGGTTGTGCTTTCCTATGATCAATATGCTAAGCTTAAAAGCTGGCCTGTCAGCAGGTGGTATGAAGAAAATACTTCTTTAATAAAGATTGCCGGCTTTATTTCGTTGCCAGGTTCAGGACTCGCTTCTGCATACCTGTCGCAGTGGTGGAGTGCATTGCTGGTCATTATTGTTGGTTTCTGCATAGCTCAGTTAATGACAAGTTTATTTAAGAAGAGTGTGCAGTACATAGCATTAGCAGGTGTTCCGATCTTTCTTTCTATAAGTATATTAATTTTATACAATAGTTGTTAAAGTAAATGAAAAAGCATCAAAAAATTTATGAGGCAAGAAAACTGCTGGAATTGCCGGAGCGGGCAACAATGGATGAAATTAAAGCCGGCTATAGAACTCTCATCAAAAAATGGCATCCGGATAAGTGTAATGCACCAAACAAGAAATGTGTCGAAATGAGTGACAGCATTATTAACGCATATAAAATTATCCTTGATTATTGCAACCACTACAAATATTCTTTTAGTAAAGAAGAAGTTAAAAATTATCTTTCAGATGAGGAATGGTGGTTTGAACGTTT
>JAJSZO010000043.1:11391-14381 GCA_030262795.1 Deltaproteobacteria bacterium
GATCTCGAAGATCTTGAAAATAAGATTAAATATAACGATTCAATCGCAGGCATTCTTTATATCAATCCGGATAATCCGACAGGTGCGGTTTATCCTCGCTCTGTTCTTGAAAAAATTGTGGATATAGCAAAAAGATATCAGGTATTTATCATCTCTGATGAAATATATGCAAACATTGTTTATAATGGATGTGAAATGGTGCGCTTAAGCGAGGTGATAGGGAATATTCCCGGAATGGCATTGCACGGAATATCCAAAGAATACCCATGGCCTGGAAGCAGATGTGGCTGGATAGAAGTTTTTAATCAAAATACGAATTATGATTTTAAGAGGTATATTAACAGCCTGCTAAATGCAAAAATGCTTG
Organism: Deltaproteobacteria bacterium; assembly: GCA_030262795.1. Lineage (GTDB taxonomy): Bacteria > Desulfobacterota > Desulfobacteria > Desulfobacterales > ETH-SRB1 > B13-G4. The sequence goes on from JAJSZO010000043.1 coordinate 11,759, forward strand.
AAGTATGTTCAACCAGCCTGCCGCAATATTCAATACCTCTGATTATGGGTGATCCAAGGTATGCAGAACATCTTGATAAACGAAAAACGACATTTGAATTCCGCGCTCAGGAGGCCTGGGAAATATTTTCTAAAGTTGCCGGCATACATGTAGTAAAACCTAAAGGCGCATTCTATATGTCCATAGTGTTTAACGATGGTATCTTAAACGAAAATCAGAAATTGCCAATAGAAAACCCTATGGCAAAAAAGTTTGTAGAAAAAAAAGTAAAAAATATTGAGGTAGATAAGCGTTTTGTCTATTATCTGCTCGGTTCTAAAGGAATATGTGTTGTACCTTTAACGGGCTTCTGCTGTACAAGAAAGGGCTTTCGTGTAACTCTTCTGGAAACGGATGATGAAAAACGCAAATGGACGTGGGAAACCATTGCTGACAGTATAAGGACATATTTGAGTTCATAATCAGGAGGTTTTATAAATAAAGATGAAATTTTCACAGGCTAAGCAGGGGCGAATTTTTGTTATACGCCTTGAAGACGGAGATATTCTTCATGAAGAAATTGAGAGGTTTGCCCGCGAGCAATCCATTAAAGCCGCTGCTTTAATAGCAGTCGGAGGCGTTGATACAGGGAGTAAGCTCATTGTCGGGCCGGAAAAGGGAAGAGCCAAATCAGTTTCTCCAATGGAGCATATCCTTGAAAATGTCTTTGAAATAGCGGGAACCGGAACGCTTTTTCCTGATGAAAAAGGTAACCCCGTGCTTCATATGCACATAGCATGCGGTAGAAAGGAATTAACCGTGACCGGTTGTGTGCGAAACGGTGTAAAAGTTTGGCATATAATAGAAATAATACTATTCGAACTAATAAACAGTACAGGAGTTCGCGTTTTTGAAACGCAAACAGGTTTTAATATGCTAAGACCGTAAAATATATTAGGAACGTGGACGAATTAACTTCCCCAAGTAGGCGCATAGATTTAGGTCGGATTTGTTCGATCTCAAATTCCTGGCCCAGACAGACCGAATCTATAGGTTTTAGTGAGCTAATTTTCCAGTTCCAACAAAAAATATAGCGGACAAGTCAGCTTTCGCATAGCACCAGGGCGGGCACAAAAGTTGATGAAATAGCGAGCTATTTCAATATGTTTGTGATTTGAGGCTGGATTTGAGATTAGGCAAAGGCGGCCTGAAGCTGTGATGCATAGTTGGAGAAGTTATTTCGTCCACGTTCCTATCTATTTTCCAGGATATACAACGTTTTACTCAGCTCTCAACTTTTGTGCCTTTTATCTTCCAATGTCCTTCCCAATTATATTTTTCTTCAGCAAACCATTTATTTACAAGCATACCAGTACATGAATTTTCCGAATCAAGAGTAAATGAAAGCTCAAATGTGTCACTCTCATCTCCATCAAGTTCAGAAAAGGAGGCGGTATACTCGTCTCCACTAACACTCCCTTCAAAGGTCTCTCCGTACTTAGTAACTAATGTGAAATTATCCCCGTTTTGCGTAATAACTACCTCATATTCCTCGTCTGCATCATAATAACCATATCCATCACTGGTATAGATTTGTGAATATTCAAAATGCCATGTTCCGGTCGCATCAATGTGCCTATTGGCATGATCACTATCTCCGCATCCGGCTATACCGGTGATAATAATTAAACCTAATAGAATACCGATAAATGATGGAGATATAAAACATGAAGCCTTAAAAATATTATCGCTCTTTTTCATACCTTAATATTATCTCCCTTTTAGTTTTTATTAGATCGTAATGATGAAAAATCAATCAAGCTTCAGCCGATTACATATATGATAGATGTTTTACTATTCATTGGAGGAGCATGCTCCGATATGGATCGGCAAACCAGCATCACACCATGATACTGATGGATATTCACTGCAGGAAGTTTTTCTTCCCGGAAAACCCCTGTATCCATTATATGAATTATTATAGCTGGTTCCCTGGAATCCTCCGCGACCGTTTTTGTTTTCATGTTCAATTTCATACACTCCGGTAAAGAGAGCAGCAGTATAGGGAGTAATGGGACATAATGTAGTACGTTTTCCACTACGGCACATCAATATAATTACGTCTACATCATCATCTACCGCCAGAGCCGCTATTGAATCTTCGAAGTTATCATTGAGCACCTTTTTGCAGGATTCCTCATCCCATATTTCATATGAGATAAGAGTCGCAATAGGCGAGGTTTTTATGGACTCTACATTGCAGGCAGGCATAACCACGGGGACCAAAAATGAATTTTCTTCTTCTTCAAATGTGAGAAATTTTTTTCTCCGCAGCTTTACCTTTCCCCTGTATGGAATTATCCCTTCATCATCCTGTGTTATTATTTCATCCACCTTTGCGCAGGTGCCTATCCAATAATACTCAGCCTTTGTTCTTACATCTACAATCAAAACCTTTGCATCCTCACCCGACACAGGGTCGACCTGATCAATATAGGCATCAAATGCCTGTTCCGCGGTTATTGGTTCCGGACAAGCATCTTCTGCATATCCCACAGCAATTGTTGTTGTCATAAAAGCAACAGCTATAACAAAAACTCCAACTACTTTTTGCATCTTTAACCTCCATTTATAGTCATTTTCC
>JAJSZO010000044.1:0-4149 GCA_030262795.1 Deltaproteobacteria bacterium
ACCGGGCGGGGTTTGCTACTTTTCCGCAGGCAATAGGCTAACAGTGAAAGAACCTCACTACAATTTACCCTTCCTCTCTGTTATGCCCCGGTCCTTTGCTCACCGCTACATGAGAATTACAGGGAAAGGGAAGTTTTATTATGAAAAGCACCTGAGTTACTGGGGGCTAAAGAGACTTATTCGGAACTTTGAGCGGATTGACTATACGAAAAGGATAATTGAAAACCCGGAATTGTTTTATGCGGACTACATGATCAAGCACGGCACAATGAAGTTCGCATTTGCTCGATTAATAGTCAATTATGCATATTGGATGTGTCCGAGCTTCATCTGGCTGCTGCGAAAAACGGCTTGATCTGCGTGGTAGATTAGCCTGGCCGTAATTTCACAAAAACATCATGGTACCTCTTATAGATCTTTGCCCAGTCAAATGTTGAATTTACAATTTTTCTGATCTGATCTTTGTCTAAATTCATATCCGTTATCCTGCCCACGAATCCATCCACATCTCCCTCCTCGACCAAATACCCTGTCTTTTCATTAATCACCGCATCCCGCAACCCCTGAATATTGCTTGCAACGACGGGAAGGCCACAGCTTCCCGCTTCAAGAGCAACAATCCCGAATCCCTCCACATCACCAGGAACTGTGATGTTAGGCATGATAAATATGTCCGAGGCATTGTAGATTAATTTTCGATCCTCATCTGATACCTCGCCTAAAAGCAGTACACGGTCTTGCAGGTTGAAGCGATCCACTATTTCTTGAATCGTTCCTCGTTCAGGTCCTTCACCCGCAACCACGTATAAGCAGGAATCTTCAAGGCGCGGCATGACGTTTTCCACAAACCATGCCACGCCTTTTCTTTTTACCAAATGGCCGATGGTAAAAAGGACTTTTTTATTCTTGATAGATATGCCGATCAGATTCTCAAGCTTGCGGCGGAGTTCATTTTTTGACTGCTGGAGATGTAGCTGATCCGGTATTATCCCGTTAGGGATGACCGTGTAATTGGGACATGTAATGATGCGGCGTACACATTCATCACGTGTTGAATGACTGACGCATACGACCCTGTCAAGTCTTGCTATGCACCAGGGTATAACGCTCTGATAGAATTGATTCTTATAGGTAATGTCCAAACCATGTATGGTTACTGTTACTTTAGCGCCTGTCAGAAGCTTCAGAAGAAGGCCAACCGGCGAAAGGAGGCCATCGCACAGGTGGACGGATTGTATTGAACATTTGCGGATTAGATAAAACGCCATAAAAAAGGAATAGGGCAAAAACCATAAAAGATGTTTTATTGGCTTTGAAAGGGTGATTTTATAGGTATCCTCGCGGGATTCGAATTTTTTGATCAGGTTATAGCTGTATATCTCAAGCCCGCCTACCTTAGGCGGATAGTTCCTGGTAATAAATAGAATTCGTGATTTCATAACCTTAGGAGAACCGAAAACGCCTTACATTTCCCTTGATCAATAAACAGAGCCTACTCATATAACGGAAGAATATATATTATGGCAAGAGAGAAATTTTGTGTTGTTTTTCTTCTTGGATAAATAACATGTTTATGCTATTTAACACCATTAAATGTTTGAATATCGTTAATTTGTCCTGGAGCAGTAAATGATATTTTATACTCGTTTATTAAATCTTTAGATCAAAGATTCTCTCTTTTTGGTCCACGCCTTACCGGAAAAATATTGACTGATGATCTACACTAAGTTACAATAAGTGTAACCTATTGTAGAGTAATCATAAAGATATGCAGCCTATTAAACAACTTAATCATATTATATCAGAACTATCGAATGAAGAACATTATCTGTTTTCACTTAACGACTTGCGTGGAGCCAGTCCAGAGCAAACGCAGGGAGCGTTTAAGGTGCTGATAAGCCGTGCTGTTAAAGATGGTTTACTCGGACGCATTTGCCGTGGACTTTATTTTTACCCAAAGATTTCCTATGAATCAGGATTAATTCTGTACCATGCCGCCATCCGGCTACGTGCCCATGAGTTTAATTACATTAGTTTGGAATCCGTATTAAGCGATGCAGGCGTGATTTCACAAGTCCCCATGCACTGGATTACTCTTATGTCTTCCGGTCGCAGTAATATTATTAATTGTGGCGCTTGGGGGCATATAGAATTCATTCACACTAAAAGCTCACCTGCTTCTCTCGCATGCCAACTCACATACGACTCCCGTTGCCATCTGTGGCGTGCATCGGTTACCCAGGCTATAAAAGATATGAAGCGAACCAGACGAAGCACTGATTTAATTGACTGGGACTTTGCCCATGAATTTATTTGACCACCTGGTGAATCAGGCCATAAAAAACCAGGGCGAGCTGGCACCATTACGGGTAGTTATTGAAAAAGAACTACTGCATCACGATATTCTCCGGGAAATGAGTGATGCGGGCTTGTTGAAGAGCCTGACCTTCATTGGTGGAACTTGTTTACGTTCCTGCTATGGATCTAACCGTCTGAGTGAAGATTTAGACTTTACCGGCGGTCATGATTTTAAACGCAAAATGCTAAGTGATTTGAGCAGCGTACTTATCAGCCGTTTACACAGAAAATATGGGCTGCATATTACTGTAAGCGAACCAACACAGGAAACCGGTAATGTGGATACCTGGAAGCTGAAAGTAACCACCAGGCCGGAACAGAAAAACCTGCCTCTTCAGAGGATTAATATTGATATTTGCGCTATCCCCAGCTATGACAGCCGTCCTGTTTTATTGCGTAATCATTACAATATCGATATGGGAACGTCTGGCTTGATTATCCGGGCGCAAAGCCGGCAGGAAATATTAGCTGACAAAATTGTCGCCCTGGCTTTAAGGCCGAACCGGATTAAAAATCGTGATTTGTGGGATATTAGCTGGCTCAAACAACACAACGTTGACGTACCATTAGACCTGGTGGCAAAAAAAATTAAAGATCACCATTGTGACACTGATAAATTTATAGCATTACTTGATGCACGAAAACAAATTTTACAGAACGTACCAGATGCAAACTCAAACTTTATTTGGGAAATGAGACGTTTTCTACCCCCACAGGTTGTGTCCGACACAATTGAAAATGATGTATTCTGGGAATATTTAACCGATCTTATCCGTACCGAATGTGATCATGTAATTCACAAGTTAGCGAAGTTATGATTCTGAAAAATATCGGGGCTGTCCCATATTCTTATATGCCAATATCCCCTTCACTTCTATCAAACCTAATCTGGCAAACCTGCTCCGACACAAGGCCAATCATAAATATGACTATAGATGTAGTAAATAAAAGGGCGCTCATGTTGGTAAAACGTCCCTCCATACAAAAGGTATAAAGGTAATAAAACAAACCTGTCAGGAACGTTAGAAAACTTACCGGAAGAAATATTCTGAAAGGGGAATACAGAGTACAGATTTTTATAATGATCATAAAAAAACGAACACCGTCTTTAAATATGCTTATGCCACTTTTTCCTGATTTGCGCATCTTTGCCTTGACAGGAACATACGTTATCGTCCTTCCGTTTCTCAAAACACTTAACGTTAAAGTTGTGGGATATGAATATGTGTTGGGAAGAAGATATAGTAAATTATGAGCAATATCTGCCTTGACTGCCCTAAATCCGGAAGTAAGATCTTCAACACGGAACTTTGCTACATACGAAGCTAACCAGTTGTATGCCGTGTTGCCGAAAGTGCGTCCTAAAGAGGCATGATCTGCTTTCGAACGGGCGCCGACAACCATATCGTAATGACCGAGTTTTTCGAGAAGCTCAGGGATATCTTCAGGCGCATGCTGGCCGTCCCCATCAAGCATAACCAGTGTTTCACCATGCGCTTTCCTGATACCTGTCTTTATTGCGGCGCCGTTTCCAATATTATACGGGTGTGATACAACTCTGGCGCCCGCGTCTTTTGCCTTTTTTGCTGTTTCATCATCTGATCCATCGTCCACAACAATAATCTCGTAATGACGATCAAGCCCATCCATCACCTGACGAACTTTTTCAACAACAATTGCTATGCTTTTTTCTTCGCGGTAGGCAGGAATAATGATACTGATTTCGGGCGTAAAATCTGTTTTACTTCGTTTTGATTCTGTGACATTAAGTTCATGCGCCATTATATGTTC
>JAJSZO010000044.1:4249-7279 GCA_030262795.1 Deltaproteobacteria bacterium
GTTCATGCGCCATTATATGTTCTCCTTGAACCGCAAAAGCGTGCAAATTCTAAGCAGCTTGCTTCAATGAGCATGTGCCTGTTCCCTTCATTGCCCTTAGGGCTACTAAAAAATTTAATATAACGTAAGAATATATATTATGGCAAGAAAGAAATTTTTTACCGAGCCCTAATTTAACTGGATTAAAATGATGTGCAAAAAAGGAAACTTTAAGTAACAGTTTTGCCGCTAATTGAAAATCATTTGGCATGAATACCATAAACGACATGGTTAAAGCTTCCACAGATAAACAGCATTTCCGGACATATCTGCAATCCCTGGGTTGCACCCATATTCTGATGCGGACCGATCTTGTTAATAAATATTTGCATGACAATTTCCCGGAAAAAACAATTATCCACTTTCCGGATCTTGTGAAAGAATACTGGAAGCCTGTTTATGAATCAAATGGATATGCGCTATGGGAGAGGGCTTGAGATAGAAATTAAGTGGAATAGTCTTGAGAGATAAAAACCGGCAATGGAATAAGATTGGTTATGACACCATCCTCTTTTATCTTATTTTCCTGGTCATAGGTTATGATTGTCCCCTGAGACTTACCTAATCGTTTACAGGTCTTGCGGATCCCTTTCATTTCGCGGGACAGGGTGAGCGGATCGCTGAGATCGCTGCATACCTGGATGACATCGGTAATCATGCCGGACCTGGATACGGTGATAAAGTCGCATTCATAACCGTTTTTTAAGAAATAAAATTGCTTCCCTCTCCTGCGCAGCTCCCAGAATACGACCTGCTCCATTGCCTTGCCTCTATCGGCAGAAAACTTGAAGACAACAGAATTGAGCAATCCATTATCAATAATAAAGATTTTTCTTTCGCCAAATTCCTGCACCGACACCTTTGGCGAATACTTCTTCAATGTCTGCACAAGAAATATTGCTTCCGCCTGTTCCAGAAAGTCATAGAGACTGTTTTTACCGATTCTGATTCCAGCCGACTTCAGGTCATTGTAAATACGATGAATCGAAACCTGCTTAGTCGCGCTGCTGAAAAGGCGTTTGATAAAAAATTTCAAGGCAATGAGATTTTTGATTTCATATCGCTCAACAAGGTCCCTAAAAAGCATCACATCAAAATATTCCTGAAGAATCCGAGACCTTACCTCATCATCGGCAATTGACACCAGCTCTGGGAAGCCACCAAATTCAAGGTATGATTCCAGCGCATTATAAATAGCCCCTTTTGTTTCCGGGATGTAAAAATCAACGGTTATGCCTCTGAAACTCAAATATTCCCTGAAACTCAAAGGAAAGACCTCATAGCTGATACTCCGTCCACGCAAAGAGGTCGAGATTTCAGAACTAAGCAATCTGGCGTTGGAGCCGGTTAGAAAGATGTGAGTAGAAACCGTATCATAAAGCCTGCGTACAAATCTTTCCCAGCCGGGAAGATTTTGAATCTCATCAAAAAAGAAATAACAGGATGCCATATCACGGCCAGGATATAACTCTCTGTATGCCTGCAAAATAAGATCCGCTTCCTGGATGACGAGGCCTAAACGCTCGTCTTCAAAATTGAGAAAAATTAAATTGGTCTTATCCGTTTCCCGAAGCAACCGATCAATAAGCTGATATAGCAGAAATGTTTTTCCGCTTCTTCTGGCTCCGATCAGGGTAATAATCTTTTCAACCTTAAGGGGGATGGCAATTTCTCTGGCAGTGTATTTGGGAAGAGGTCTGTGATGGAATTCACGGATAAGTGACTTTATAATTTCTTTCTTTTGCATAAAGAACAAATAGAGCAGTTTTTTCTTTATGTCAAGGACAAAAAGCTGAAAAACTCCGTTCTCTTAAAACCGCTGGTAAGGGAAAAGCCGGCCCCTCCGGGGGATGGATCGGCGCATCAAAATGTGAAGTTATTTTTGGGCGAGTCTTAAAGACCGGCGCGGTGGTTGATTCCCAATAAACATGACTCAGGCCTGGCGAGTTTTTGAGGTTGAAATGTTCTGCGTTCGTTGTTCACTTTTGAATTTAATCGTGTTTTCATCAGACTCCGACACGGGTTGGCCCAGGCTGATTTTTCCCTGCCCTGCCATTGTCCATTCTGTATAATGCAGACGCATGTCCAGCCCGTCATAGGATCGTTTACCGCAATCAGTCGTCACATAAGTGCCATTGGTGCTGTGATCAACAATGACCAGTTCTCCCAAACGTGCTTCGATTTTTGCATGTGCTCTTGAAACAACGTCGGATGAGATGACCAGACTGCAGTCTTTTCCTCTGCCTATAAGAAAAGGCGTGTTGCTCTCACGAATAACTATTTTTTGACCTTTATAATTGATTTCAATTTCTGCGATAGGCGGTCTCTTTTCCGTTTCTTTTAAAGCTGAAAAAATTAGTGTGGCGTCATTTTGGTCCCAGACAACTTCGCTCGTATTAAGAGACTGGCTTTTGCCTTTTACCCTTATGGTGTTAAGTGGCCGGCAGCGTGATAACAATATGGGAGGAAGATCGGCTATGGTCTCATTGGTAGTCACTACTTGGCCTTCCATGGCAAAGGAAGCCACGCGTGATGCCACGTTGACGGTATCGCCAAATGGGTGTCCCTTGTCCAATTCCACACGGCCCTTATGAAATCCAATGCGAACACCAATTCGATGATTGTGTACTGTTGTTGACTCATTAAAATACTGTTGGATATCGCATCCGCAGGTGATCGCTTCTTTAGGATGGACGAAATATGCCATGATCTCATCGCCGATTATTTCGACAACAATGCCATTGTTTGATTTTACAAAATGAGAGATCTTCCCAAGACTTTCTACAATACACTCATGAGCGACAACATCACCAAGGGTTTCGTAGAGGCGAGTACTGCCTGCAACGTCGGCAAAAAAGATTGTAAGTTCGATTGGCGGTGATGACATAATCCTAACTCAATGCTGCTTCAATTGTTCTTGATCTGTAAATCTATGGCGGTTGCAAGGAACGTGGTTTATTGAAAGACTTCATCAAAATATATTGAAGGTTT
>JAJSZO010000044.1:7379-14292 GCA_030262795.1 Deltaproteobacteria bacterium
ATAAGCTCTATTCCTGCTTTTTTGAGATCTTCAGAGTAAATTACCAAAAATTTTTCTGAAGAAGAATTTCTCGTTAAAAACTTAAAAGAAAATCTTTGTCCGTTTTTTTCAAGAAAACCATTAGCAGGATTTACCAGCCAGCCTGCCTGTCTGAGAAGATTCAAAGCTTCTTTTCTGTTCAACTCAACAAGCTCGTTAGCACATGGATTTTCTTTTGTATAAAGGTCTTCAAAATAGGATTTGTGGAGGAAATACTGATTGTACATCAAAAGCCTGTTCATTTTTTTTCTGTCAAGAAGAAGCGCCATGGCCTTGCGAACCCTTAACTCATCAAAAGGCGGCTTTCTCATATTCATTGCAAATCCCTGGAATCCAACAGGGTTATAATTATAAATTTTTTGCTTTACTATCCGGTTTTTTAAAAAATTATCTCCCTTTGTCTCATTTATCCATATCCTGGAAGTATATACAGGGTATATATCAATCACGCCTTTTTTGAATGCCTCAAATGCATTTTCTCTCTCAGCAAAAAACTTGAATCTAATAGTTTGAAAATTACCGACTCCACGAAATCTTTCAGATTTTTTGTGCCACCAGTTTTCACGTTTCTTTAATTTAACAAAAATTCCTTTATTTATCTCTCCGAGTCTATATTGTCCTGAGACTACGGGAAATTCAAAATTGATTCTGTTAAAATCCTTCCCGTCAAACACATGTTTACATAAAATATGAAAACCACCCACAGCGCCAAGGTTTTTCCAGTGAACATCTTTAGCTGTAAAGCATATGGTATATTTATCTATTACAACCGGTGATTCAAAACGTTCCATGCTTATTTTATGTGATCCGGTAAGGTTTTTTGGATCCATTATTGCTTCATAAGTCCATTTGACATCATAAGCCGTTATCTGCCGGCCGTCACTCCACCTTGCCCTTTTATCAATATAAAAAGTAAAAGTCTTTTTATCATCCCCTATTACCCATTTCTCAGCTATCCCCGGTTCATATTCCAGGGTAACCGGATTAATGGATAATAATGTTTCGTATAAAGCTCCAAAAATTTCTGCTGATAGAACATTATTGTCGATGTAATAATTCAGGCTTTTCGGATACTGGCCTGCAAAAATTGAAATCTCTCCTCCAGCCACGGCATGCCGGCTTGCTATAGGATCCGGAATTTCCGTCCATCCCTTTTTGGGAAACATCTCATCTGCAAAAGCAGATGTAACCGTAAAAAACAGAAAAACAAATATTATTTTTTTCATTTTTGCCACCACCTTCTCATACCCTTTAACCCCCGACTCCTGACTCCTGACTCCTGATCGCCGGCCCCTAATTTCTGCCTTTAAGAACATCTATCATAGTGTAAACTTTTCCCTTTTCGCCAGCTTTGACCTTCTTATCTATATATGAAACAGCATCAAGTGTTCCTTTTGCATAGACATCCCTGCCGTTGACATTGTGCGAAAAAGCAAATCGCACTGTCTTGTCACTTGAAACAAGTGTGTAAGTATGCCATCCGTGCCCTTCAAGATATTCTTCAGGGATACCCCATACATTCTTCTGCACCTCCGGATCACGTTCTTTTGTAATATCATTTTCAGAAAAAGGTGTGCCCAGGTCATTAAAATATCCGATCATGGCCTTGGCTGTCCCGCTGGTATCTGCTTTTCCTTTCTGGTGGCTTTCCTTGATTTCAAGGGAATATCCTTTAAAAAGATCCGGAAATGTCTTTGCAGCATATTCCATCATTGCCTGAAATCCGACGATCTGCTTTGCCATATTTTGTGCTATTACTGCCGGAATGGATGATGAACAAACAGTATCTTCAAGGAGTTTCCTGTCGCCTCCTGTTGTACCCATCACAAAGGGAAGGTTGTACTTGCAGTAAAATCCGGCATTGCTGTTTACGGATGAAGGATGACTATAGTCCACACTGACAAAATAATTCTCTTTTTCTTTTATCTCAGCAATTGCCTTGTCAGATTCTTGCGGATGAATAAGACTGATAACCGTAGAATCTAAAGTATATTCCGTTTCTGTAATTTCGGGTCCGGTAAGCGCATATGGTATAAGTTCAAACATACTATCATTTATGACATGTTTTGCCACATTCACTGCCATATTGCCGGGAATTCCGTTTACCATTACTTTTATTTGCTCCATTTAACACCTCCGATAATTTCGACCTGTGCTGTTAGCTTTTGGATAAAACTGTAAACGCTAATGGCTAAAAGCACAGGTTGCATTATTTACAACTGATTTTATGCGCGGAAAATCTGCATCTCCCAAAGCTGAAAGATTATATTTCAAAGTTTTTACTGCTGCCGGGATGTATTGTTCAAAGTAAAACTTATTACTCATACGTACTAACTTGCCAAATGCGCCAAGTATCTGTAGATTTCTTGTCAGGGAACAATACCTGAAGCAATAGCGGAACTGCTCCTCGTTAATCTTGAGAAATTTTGATATCTCTTTAATGCAGTAATCAAGTAGTTGAGCCCGCAATTCATAAGGCAAATCCACATATGGATCAATAAGCAAGGATGCAAGATCATACTGAACAGGGCCAATGCGTCCGCCCTGAAAATCTATAATATAAAATTTATTGTTTTTAAACATGATATTTCCGGACTGCATATCTCTATGCATAAATCCATTAACTGGAAATTCAAGTGTTTTCTCAGCAAGTAATTCAAATTCATCTTTAAAATCTTCAAATAAATAATTCATGCCAAGATAACCTCTTAAAAATGCATCAACAAAGTATCGGCATTCCTTTTCGAGTATAAGATCTTTGCTGTAATATGGAGTTTGATATGTCCAGGATATATCAAAACCTTCTGCCCCTGAAGTTGACATTTTTATAAGAAGATCAATAATTGTTTTATAATATAAAGTAACTTCCTGCTGATCTTTAGTATTCCGGACTAGTTTCCGAAGTTTTAAATCTCCCAGATCCTCCAGAAACACCAGCCCTGAAAAATTATCATGCAGATATATTCTGGGAATTGATACTCCTTTGTCATAAAGATGTTGTCCGATCGCTATAAATGAGTCCACCTCGGATGTTGCGGTTTGTGATCTGATGCCGTGATCGACCATAATAAGGGCTCGCAATCGCGCCTCTCTTTGTTTACCATGAGCTTTCAAATATACCTTGCCAAACAAATCATCCTCTGCTGTTATCCTGTACCATCGCCTGTCAGAACCATCCCCCTTGATTCTATCGTACTTTATGTTTTTAAAAGTAAAACCCTGCCATGCCTGTTTGAATGCCTTGGGTGCTAATTTATCTATAACAGCTTCTTTATAACTCTCAGGTGTTCCGATATCTTTCCAGTAATGTTTTTGCGCAATAAATGCTTTCGGATTTCGGCCTGAAAATATTAATTTTTTATACGCATCAATTATGCTGGAAAATAAGCCATCCGGTATAAAATCCAAAATATTCGGGTCAAGAACCTGTATTCCTGTAAAAGCAAGCTTTCTTTCATAGCCGATGTTCTCATCATCAAAGCCGCTAATAAAGTTTTCCCTGCTTATTGATACCTTGTTAAACTTCTTATAATCATGAAGAACAAGTGTGGCAGTATATTTATGCTTAAGATGAAAATCATAAACATCCCCAAAGTCTATATTTGTAAGAATATCGCTGTTTACAACCATAAATGGATGATCATCCCAGAAATCCGCAACATTCTTTATAGCTCCCCCTGTACCGAGGAGCAAAGGTTCATAGCGGGTAACAACTGGAATAGAATATGTATGGCTGGATAAAAAAGAATCTATCTTTTTATACAAGTGATGGGTATTAATAATTATCGCTTCGCAGCCCGCATGTTGCAGGTTGCGAATAATGATATCCAGAAGAGAACGTCCTGCAACAGAAAATAAAGGTTTTGGTATATTTGCAGTAAATGGCCGAAGCCGCTTACCAATACCAGCAGCAAGTATCATTGCTTTCATAATAACTCTTTAGCTTTTCGCCAAACTTCTAAATCCTGATAACTTTTCGGCACCGCCAGCCCCTTCCGACTCTCGACTCCTGACTCCTGACTCCTGACTTCCGACTCCTGCCTCCTGACCCCTAATCCCCGATCCCTAATTCCTAATTCCCGATTCCTAGTTCCTGATCCCTATCACGGCAGATAACTCATATATTTTTTTATGGTATCAATATAGAATTCAATTTTTTCATGATCATCTGAACTTTTTACTTTATGAGAAACAAAATAATCTATAGCATTCTGGAAATTGATTTTGGAAAGAGCTTCTTTTCTTTCAATTTCCTTTCTTTTATACATGCGATTTCCCATTGATTGGACTTTTTTCAGGCGGTCTTTTATATTAATAAACTCTTTTGGATAATGTATGAAAAAGTTTAATACAATAAAATATGATTCAAAATAGGTCTTAAGAAAACTGGAAAAAAGTTTAAGCTTTCTATAACCGACGGATGTGAGGTTGTATGTATCAGGCAGGGTTGCATGGGGCATTAGAATAGCATCATCAATAAATAGTTTGATGTTTTTACGAACAAAATAATCCGGTGTCTTATCAACGTCATAAGAAAACTCATTTTTAAAAAATTCCTGCAGAAAAGTATAGCTGGAAATAATATCGGATGTTGAAAATTGAAAAGCATCTTTTTTCAGGATTGCCAAAGCCGTAAAAGCTGCCGGGATAAAAAAACAAATACAATTATTCTTATAATATTCTAAAGTAGATCTTTTGCTCTCATTAACTTCAAATATAGCATCAGAAGATTGGCTTTGTTTATTTTTCTTTAGAATTTTTTCTATAAATTTTCTATGGGTGTAGTGATCGAAAACTTTTTCGAAAGCTCCAGACTGATCAAGCACAAGAGTATCAGCCATTTTGGCATTTTTTAAAAACAGATAGGTCGTATATATTTCTATTTCAGATATCAGATAAGCATAAGTAAAACTTTTTTTAGAGCAGTTAAGAATAGCGCTTGCAACAAGAGCATATGGAGTTACAAGTGAAACATTGTCTATTGCATTTATGATTCTATGTCCTAAATTACGGATAAAAACAGTTTGCTCTTTTGACGTCATATCCTGAATTTTAGAACCATTTTCCGACAAAAGGTCATTTAGCGATACGGGTTCATGGAACTTAATGTAAATTCTTCCATATCTTTTCTTTAGCAATCTTCCTGCCTTTATTACTTGAAGGAGGTTCTCGGGCTCTTTTTGACCTCCCTCAATTTCACTCAGATAAGCACTTTCCTCCAGTACCCTGTCATATCCAATAAATATCGGTACAAATATCAAATCCTCACATGATCCGTTTTTATAAGCATTTATAAGCATTGAGAGTAATCCGAGTTTTGGCATGATTAACTTGCCTGTTCGACTTCTGCCCCCCTCAATGAACATTTCAATATTGAAACCTTCTTCAAGAAGTTTGTTTATATATTCCACAAAAACTTTTGAATAAAGTACTGCTCCCCTGAAAGTTCTTCTTATGAAAAAAGCACCGCCACATCTGAATAATAGACCAAGTGGCCAGAAAGAAAGATTTTTTCCGGCAGCAATATGGGGGCATGGCATATTATTATTATATAATATATACGATAAAATCAAATAATCTATATGGCTTTTATGGCAAGGTACCAGAATTAACGGTCCCCTTTTAGACATATTTTTTACTCTGTTAAGCACATCATTATTGACCGTTACACCTTCAAACATGGTGTTTACAACCCATCTAACAACAACTACAGCCATTCTTATCACAGCGATATTGTAGTTAGCTGCTATTTCATCAAGATACCCATCGGCTTCTTTATGTACTTTCTGAATTGGAATATTGCGTTTTTTTGAATGGTCATACATGAATTTTTGAAGCCTGTTATTTGTCAGGATATTTTCTTTCAGTTCTTCTCTTGATTTCAGAATTGGCCCGACAATGCTTCTTCTATGTCGATTAATTTGAGATAGAAGATAACGTCTTAATTGAAGTGCCTGCTGTTCTATGCTCTGATAACGGTTTTCAGCAAGCTCTAAAAATTCTTTAAGATTAACCGGATCTGATATTTCTACAAAAATATTACCGGGATTTTTAAATAAAGTTACAATGCATCTTATTTTTCCCGGCTTTTCTTCGGTGCCGAACAGAATGTCAATTATACTCGGAGTGGACCAATGTGGCTTTGTGCTGAAAAACATTAATTGCGGAACAATAAAAATCGGGTTTTCAATTGATTTCTGAATTTCTATAAGATAGCGGATCGGATCTGCTTTTTCTTTTACAAATCTGCGATAAAAACCTTTTTTTTCAACGAGAGATAATAATCCCGAACGCCCGTTAATCAGCTCCTGTTTAATATATCCGTTGTTATAAGGATTGAGCAGGGCTTTATTATGAAAAATACAATGAAGATGTGCGAGAAAAATTCTTAATATTCTTGACACCGGCTGCCAGATAACTACTCTGTAATCCAGCCCTATTTTCGGAACAGGCAGCCCTTCCTGTCTATAACGTGTGTGATAAAACAGGTAATTAAAATAACTTTTATGTTTTGTGGTATAAACAATTATACTTTTGGGGGGAATTTGCCGAATAACTGACATCTGTTCCTGATCCAGCTTTACGCCGGAAAAAAAGAGTTTCAAAATCCATAATGAAAAAAAACCTGTTTTAGCCGGAAGATAGCAAAGAAAGTGATTATAAGTTCCTTTAAAAAACCTGTCACTCCAACCCCTTAATTTTTGTTGTATTAAGCTTATCATAATTTTTGTTGTATTGTATCGTAATTGTGTTGTAATGGTCCAATCACTAAGACACAAAGAATGGATATAAATTTTAGGACATCACCTGCCTGCCGGAAAGCAGATGAGAATTATCAAATATAAAATTTGAATGCAATATTAAAAACTATAAC